>JBIIHZ010000030.1:0-9820 GCA_044235265.1 Candidatus Sericytochromatia bacterium | reverse complement strand
CCCGGGGCGGACGAGCCGCAAACCCCACGGAGGAGACGGTCCGGGATCTGCTCGTGACGCGAAAACAGCGCTGGGAACGGCTGGCCGCACGGTTCGATGCTCCGGCGCCGGAGTCGTTTCACCTGTACCGCGGAGTCCGGGGGGAGTATGCCCTCGAGGAACTCGTACAGGCGCTCGAGCAACCCGGTCGCAAGACGCTCACGCTCTCGAATCACACGGTGGCCTCGTGGTCGACCGATCGCGATCAGGCCCGACGATTTGCCGATGCCCCGGCGGCCAGCCTCATCTACGAGGCGGACGTTCCGATCGAACGGACGCTGGCCGACAAGTGGGTCGATGGCGCGGGGTTGCTCGTGTGGTGCCCCGAGCAAGACGAAGTCCTGGTGGCGGCGCGGAACCTCGAGATCCCGCTGGACCGTTTCGAGGCGACCTTTCGAGGCAAGACCTACCGGGCGGCGGACCGCGCGGCCCTGGTGGCAGACTGGCGAGCCGCCCACCCGGTCGGGCCTACCTCGCCCCTGACGCGAACTGCCGGAGCGGCATCGCCAGCCGGCCTGGACTGAACGGATACCTCACCCCCTCATGAGGCAGAGCCCGCCGGGGTGTGCGTCCGGCGGGCTCTGCTGTCGAGAGGTGCTGCTCGCGACAAGTTCAGTGTCTCGCACCGGGGCCTCTCCCGACCGTCACGGCGATCGCCCCGGAGATGTGACCCTCGTTTCGCCCGGTCGACCGGTACATGAGCCACGGCCCCGAGGACGGCAGCCGCAGAGCGCCCGCCCCGAATCAACCGTGGAACGGTCCAGGGCGAAGCGATCTGCGAGCGCGCCCACAGGGGCCGGGGCGAAGCGTACTCACGGTACGTGAGCCACGGCCCCGAGGACGGAAGCCGCAGAGCGCCCGCCCTGGACCGTTCTAGAAGACGAGGTGGCGACCTTTCTGGCGGCGGCAGAACATCGAAATCGTCGTCTCGGCGTCACCGACGCCGGTGTTCCCCGACCCGCCGATGCCCGACGCGCCGAACTCTTCCCACTCGAGGGCCGAGTCGGTACCGTCGTTCTCCTTGAGCATGCCGGCCAGGACCTGGCGACCGCGCTGGAGCTTCCGGTCGTCGCGCGACCAGATCGACACCGCGAGGTCATGTGAGTTGGTGAACAGCGAGAACTTCAGGAAGTCCTCGAAGGTCGGCATCTCCATGACGCAGAGGATCGGCATGAAGAACTCGGTGGTCGCCAGCGCGAAGGTCTTCTCGCCCTTGCCGTCCCAGTCGCAGGTGACGGTCAGTTCCGGCGTGACCTCGAGCATGACGGGGTCGATGACCTCGGCGTGGTCGGCATAGTCCGTGCCCGAAACCTTGCCGCCCTCACGCAGGACCTTCGCACCGGCCTTCCGGGCCGCTTCCAGGATGTTCGTGACGGTCCGGGCCTTGTGAACCATGTTGGGACCGACGACCTTGGTGCCGGTGTGAAACGCCGGATTGGCGACCTCCCAGCGATCCATCTCGGCCTTGATCATGGGCGCCAGACGATCGATCGTGGCGCGCGAGCCCGAGACGCCGTGCAGGGTCGTGCACTTGTGCGACGAGAACCCGAGCTTGGAGTAGGTGAGACGCTCGGCGATCTTGAGCAGCTCCTCGTCGGAGTAGCCGTCGTCGATCCACGACCAGTTGCAGCCGCCCCCCTCGAAGCGCAGGGTGCGGATGCCGCGGCCGGCCTGGATGGTCTTCGCCGTCTCTTCCGAGCCCGTCAGCGAGACGACGGCCACGCGCGGATCGACCGAGAGGCTCGCGATGCCCGAGCCGAAGCCCTCGAGCTTCTGGAGAGCGGCCGGGTTGGCGCCAGCTGCCAGCATCATTCGGATCATGACCGTGCTCGAGACAGCTCCGTAGGGGTGGCCCTTGAACACGAACGGTGCATTGGCCATGTAGGCGCCCACGAGCTGGATCATGGCGATGCCGTAGATGAAGTTCATCGGCGTGATGAGGGCGACGACGCCCGCGGGCACGAACGGGTTCTTCCAGTAGCTGTGTCCCGAGACGTGGGTGGGCAGCGCCTCGCCAAGCATGGCCTTGTCGGCGTTGCCGCCGATGTGGTCACAGGCGCGCTTGGCTTCCCAGTAGTCCTTGTCGCCCTCGAGGCGGGTCTTGGGAATCTCGTGCCGGATCTCGGCCATGACCTCCTCGTAGTAATACTCGAGGATGCGGGAGAGGTTCGAGACGACGGCCTTGCGGTAGGCGACGGTCTCTTCGGTCCAGGCGAGCGACGCCCAGAAGGCGTGGGCCGCGCCGACGGCGGCTCCCACGTCTTCGGCCTGCGAATCGGGTACCGAGGCGAACGGGATGCGGTCGTCCCAGAGCGTGTTCAGCGTGACCTGCTTGCCGCTGGCGGCGGGCTGCCACTGGCCAGCGATGAAGTTGCGCGTGACGATGGGCGCGTCCGAGGGAGACGACGGCAGCCGGTCATACGGAAACAGGTACGGGCGCAGTGCCTCGATCTCGGCGTCGCGCAGGCCCGGCGTGAACAGGCTCCAGTTCGCGCGGCGGCTCGCATACAGCGCGGCGACGGGATCGGCGCCCAGCTGCCCACCCTGCTTGAAGGCGTGGATGGCGGCGCGGAGGGCTTCCAGGTCGAAGGTGGTGCCGGTGGTGCGCACGAGGGCCTCGGCGGTGGACGTCGTCGTCACGGGTGTTTCTCCTCGGGTGGGCGTCGAACGGGCTTCCACCATGCTACCAAATGTGGGGCCGGCCGTGGGTCAGGTCGGCGGCAAGGTTCCCTCGCGAGGTGCCCGGTTTCTCCAGGCTCGGAACAGCTCGGCGCCCGCCTCCCAGAGGGCCCACCAGGCCGCTGCAACCGCGGCCTTGAGGCGATAGACGGAGCGCCCGGCCCAGCCGAGATGCTTGTCGACCAGCAACCGGCGGCTGCGCCGCTCGTGGTGGGACATCGGGCGGGCCACCTGGGAGGTGCTCGCGCCCTTGCGATGCAGGACCCGGGCCGTCGGCAGGTAGACCACGCAGTGACCCATCTCGGCCATGCGCCACTGCCAGTCGACCTCTTCGCCGTACATGAAGAAGCGCTCGTCGAGGAGGCCCACCCGGAGCGCCACCGAGCGCCGGACCAGCAAGCAGGCCCCCATGACCCAGTCGACGACGCGCTCTGAGGAGTGGTCCCAGAAGGCGAGCCACGGGCTCGAGGGCGATCGCCAGGGCACCAGGGCCTGCACGAGTCGGTTCTCGACGAGCGAACGCCACGTCCCGTAGAAGCCGAAAGCCGAAGGCTGCAGGCTTCCGTCCAGGTTCTCGAGCCGCGGACCGACGGCCGCGATCTCCGGGTGACGCTCGAGGTAGGCCACGAGCCGATCGAGCGCCCCGTCCAGGACCTCGGTGTCGGGGTTCAGCAGCAGCCAGAAGCGACCACGGGCCAGTTCGAGGCCCTGGTTGCACCCCGCGGCGAAGCCGACGTTACAATCGTTCGCCAGGAGGACGACCCCCGGAAACTGCGTGGCGACGAGTTCGTGGCTGCCGTCGGTCGAGGCATTGTCCACCACGATGATCTCGTGCGGGGTGCGGGTCTCGGCGCGCACGCGATCGAGACACCGCGCCAGCCACTCGCGGGTGTTCCAGTTCACGAGGACGACGCTCAGCACGGGCTCGCTCATGGCGCTCTCTCCGCACGAGGCGCGTGACGGGCGGCCAGCGCCTCCTCGACCAGGGCCCGGACCTGCCGGACCCGGACACTCCAGTCCGCCTGCCTGGCGATCCCCCTCCGCCTCGCTCGCTGCAGCCCGTCGTCGGCAGCCAGCGCATGCTCGATGGCACCCACCAGATCCCGGTCCCGGACCCGGTGCACCACGTCCTCCGCGCCGGGCAGATCCGCGAACGGGGTGGCCACGACGGGCAGGCCCGCCGCCAGGTACTCATGCAGCTTGAGGGGATAGACCGCCCGGGTCTGGGCACTCGAGGCGAACGGCAGCAGACCGACGTCGAGGGCCGCGAGCAGGCGTGGCACCTCGGCCGGGGGCCGCGGTCCGAGCCAGGCGATCCCCGGCGACGCGAGCAGGGGGGCCAGCCGCTCCCGGACGGCCGGATGCACGGGTCCGACCAGGATCCAGGACCAGTCCGGCCGTGCCCGGACCGCCCGCTCGAGCAGCTCGAGGTCCAGACGGTCCTCCAGGTGTCCGAGGAACCCGATGCGGGGGCGCGGCCAGTCTTCCAGCGGGTCCGGCCAGCCGGAGGCGCCTGCGAAGCGCTCGAAGTCGACGCCGTTGGGCACGAGATGCACCCCCGGGTGGCCCGAATGGGTCGCCAGCAAGGCAGGGCTCGTCGTGACGACGAGATCCGCGCGGGCGAGGAGTTCCGGTTCGAGACGAAGTCCGTGGCGCGCGACATGCCGCGCCGAGGCGAGGTCGTCGTAGGCATGGTGGACGAGCAGGTCGTGGGGCAGATGACGGGCCAGCAGCGTGCCCCAGGCGACGTCGAACGCATTCCACAGGACGTGCGGCCGCGGGGCCGCGGCAAGGTGGCGGGCGAGCCATCGGGCCGTGGCGCGGGCGTGCCAGGAGGTGAGGCGATCGAACAGGGGCCCCGGCAGGGCATGGATGGGGGCAGCAGAGGGAGTGACGTGGTGGAGGGTGCCCGGACGCTCCCCCCCGTCCGGAAGGCACCGATCGTGCCCCGGACGGACGCAGGCATGCCGCGGCCATGGGTGCCAGTCCCCGGGCCTTACCACGACGTCCTTCCAGGACCGCGGGTGATCGATCCACCACACGGGCTCGGGCATCCGCTCGAACAGGGCATGCGCCGTCGAGGGAAGGCCGACCTCCCGGCGGGCGAGCGAGCAGACGATCCAGGTGCCGACGTTCACGGGCGTGACCGGTGATGGGTGACCGCCGCCCGGAGCACGGCCTCGAGCGTGTCCCCGAGCGGTCCGGGAGCATGGTGGCGCAGCACCCGGTGACGGGCCTCGCGGCCGCGACGCGCGGCCTCGTCCGGATGGGCGAGAGCCTCGAAAAGCGCTCGTTCGAGGGCCGCGCGATCTCCCGGAGGCACCACCCAGCCCGCGCTTCCGAGCACCTCCGGGATGTCCGAGACGGCCGTCGCCACGACGGGGCGCGCCATGGCCATCGCCTCGGCGAGCTTGATGGGCATCTGGCCGCAGCTGGCGGGGTCGGGCCGCTGTGGCAGGGCCACGGCCCTGGCGCCGGCCAGCAAGCGCGGGACCTGGCCGGGCGGCAAGGAACCCGTCACCAGCACCCGGCCGTCCCGCCGGGAAAGCCGTTCGGCGAGCGGCGTCCGGGGCCCCGCGATCACGAGACGCCAGGGCCGGTCGAGTGCCTGGAGCGCCTCGAGCGCGTCCTCCACGCCCTTGTTGGGCAGGGCAGCCCCGGCGAAGACCACCGGTTCGGTGTCAGAAAGCCCCCAGTCGGCGAGCAGATCCCCCGACACGTGACGGGGGTCGAACCGGTCGGGTTCGACGGGCTGAGGCACCCACGTACCGCCCCAGAGTCGCTGGAGATCCCGCGAGACGACGGTGATTCCGGCGAGTTCCCCGCGCCGTCGCTCGAGGGCACGCAGCGCTCCGTACCGGTTGGGGTGATCCCGCATGGCCCAAGAGCCGAGCCACTGACGCCAGGCGCGTCCCGAATACGGCGGAACCATGGCCGCTTCGGGGTCGTCGACGTCCAGCAGAACAGGCACCCCGAGCGCCCGACCGGCCTCGAGGGCGGCCCCCATCGAGGTGGGTCGGGGCTTCATGGCATAGAACGCATCCGGACGGCCTCCCGGGTGCGACAGCTGGCGGATGGCGAGGGCCAGAGCGTCCCGGAGAGGAAGGCGCACGCGCTCGACCGGAAAGTCGTCCGGCCGCGGCTCGGGCGACGGACGGCCCCCGAGGTCGAAGGCCACGACCCGGACCTCGTGGCGAGCGCCGAGCAACCGGGCCAGCAGGCGGACCCGGTACAGGGGCGCGGTCGACTCGTCGGCGCCCACGAGCACGAGTCTCATGCGGGTCTCCTCTCTTCGCGGGCCCGGGACAGCACGGCCACCAGCCCGAGCGCGACGGGATAAAACTCGGCGAGGGGCTTCTGCACGAAGATGTCGTTCGAGACGGCCCCGACCATCAGGCCGGCCACCGTGCCGACCAGGGCCAGCGCGAGCCCCCCGCAGAACGGGTCGTGCAACGTACGGGCCGCCTGCCAGGCCGTCACCAGGGCCGCGACCTCCAACCAGAGGAAGAGGGAGACGCCCACCCAGCCGATCTCGAGGGCCCACTTGAAGTAGTTGTTGTCGGTGGGCATCCCGATGGTCGTCCCGGGCAGCGTGCGCCCACCCGTGATGGCGAAGCCGGAGGCCCCCGCCGTCCAGAGGCCGCTGCCGAAAGGCCGCTGGACAATGCGGCCCCAGGCATCCTGGAGGTAGCCCATGCGCACCAGGAAGCTCGCATCCTCCTGGGGACGCACGGCCGTGAGCGCCCGCGACAGCAGCGGGATCTCCCCTGCGAGCGAGGCCAGCCCGAGCCCGCCCCCGGCCATCCCCATGGCCAGCAGGCCGGGCCAGGGGCGCCTGGAGGCGGCGACCATCGCGATGAGCCCGACCAGCGTCGCCGCCACAGGGCCCCGCGAGTAGGACAGCAGCATCGCGTACGCGTGGACGAGGGCGATCGCCACGAGTCCCGGACGCCACGCCCCTCCGAGCCGGGTCGCGAGGCCGATGCTCCACCACACCCCGATCGCCGCCAGGAAGCCGAACGTCGCCGCATCCCCGACGGTGCCGAAGACGCGCACGTGTCCGTCGATGAGATGCGTGCGGACCGACCCCGAATCGAACATCCACTGGAGCTCCCTCGGGTGCAGGCCGTGATGGTGCTGGAAGATCCCGTAGAGCGACTCGGCGGCGAGCGCGAACATCACCCCGGCACAGAGGCCGCGTAGCGCCCGACCGGACCGCAAGGCCAGGAGCGCCAGCGGAAACCCCAGCCAGCGGAGCGTATCCCTCGACCCCCAGAGCCCGAAGGCCATCGACGGGGCGAGCGGATTGAGGGCCTCGAGCAGGAGGGCGCCCACGAAAACCGAGACAGGCACCGTGAGTGCGCTGTTCAGGGCTCTCCAGGCCCGGTGAAGCTGACAGGTGAGGGCCCCCTGCAAGCCGGCGAGCACGAGCAAGGCATCCAGCAACACCCCCAGGGGGCCGGCATCGAGGGCCGGGAGAAAACGCTTGAGGCCCACGACCAGCAACGCCACGACGAGGATCGCCCCCAGCGCTCCGAGCAGGTCGAGGCCGACGACGAGCGCGAGCGCCCCGATCGCCCAGCCGATCATGGCCAGCCGGTCGAGCCCCGCGACCGATCGCCCCAGCGCGAAAGCGAGCAGCACGAGGGCGAGCCCGCCGCCGAGCCAGCGGGATCGCCGGGTCGGGGCGGGCCGGGACGAGGACACTCCGGGGTTCACGACCGATGCCTCGAGAAGCGGGCGGCCGCGACCCAGGCGAGTGCCAGGCCGACAAGGCTCGCCAGCAGGGTCGAGAGCACCAGCTTGAGGACGAGACGCGACGGTTCGGGGCGGTCCGGAGGAACGGCGGGATCGACGATCACGATGGGCAGCCGGGCCGCTCCCGAGGCCGCGAGCCGGGTCTGGCCGGCGCGTTCGCGAAGGGCCTGGTAGTCGGCCTCGCGCAGCGTGACCTCCCGCTCCAGGCGCTTGCGCGTGACGGTCTCGATGCCGGCCTGCCGGGCGCGCGGCGCGAGTTCGGCGAGCTGGCGGTCCAGGGCCCGCAACCGGGCAGCCTGCTCGGCCGACGTGACCACGAGTTGCAGGCGGCGCGTCGTGAGCTCGGCCTGCAGGGGGTCGCGGGCCGCTACACGACGGCGGGAGCCGTCGAGCTTGCGGTGTCCGGCGGCGAGCTGGGCCTCGAGTTCACGCACCAGGCGGTGCCCGGACCCGTAACGCTCCCGGACGTCCACGAGGTTCTCCTCGAGCTGGCGAATGCGCTCGGCCGCCTGCTCGAGCTCGCCGGCCTCCGCGGTCTCTGCAGGATCGACCGGCGAGGTGCGGGCGCCCTTTCGTCGCTCGGCATCGAGGGCCGAAAGGGCCTGTCGAGAGCCCGCCAGCGACCGCTCGGCCTCGGCCCGGGCCGTGCGCAGCTCGGCGATCGTCTCCGCGGAGGCTGCTCCCACCGACGCTCGCGACTCGAAGGCCTGGAGATGGCGCTCGGCCGCGGCCAGGCGCTCGCGCGCGCGCTCCGCCTGGTCCGCGATGAAGCGGTCGGCCGACCGGGCGTCCAGGTCACTGTCACGTCGCGCATGCTCGAGGAAGACCTGGGCATGCGTGTTGGCGAGGCGGGCGGCGGCTCTCGGGTCCCGCGAGCGGGCCGTGATGCGGATCAGGTCCGACTGGGGGACGCGATCCACGTCCAGGACCCGCACGAGGTCCTCGAGCGTCCCCTTCCAGGCACTGCGCCGGGCCGTCTCCTCCAGCACGCTGCGCGACACGAGCAGCTCCGTGAGGTTCCCCATGAGCGTTCCCGCCCGGAACCAGTCGATGGCCGCTCCCGAGAGCGTCTGGCCGGAGGCGATGCCCGTGTTGAGCGTGAGCGAGGATCGGTACTCGCGTGGCGCGAACCAGGTCAATCCCCCCACGGCCAGGTCCGTGAGCAGGACGAGCGTCACGATGAAGGGCGCCCCGCGGCGGGCCGTCTCGGTCCACGACGCGACCAGCCGTTCATCGCGCGGGGGCAGATCCTCCCAGTGGACCGGAGGACTCGAGGGCAGGGGGACCAGCGTGGGCCGGGCAGCCGGGATCGGTGCGGGCAGCCAGGCGGAGTCCCCTTGCAGGCGGCGGGACATGGCTTCGAGTTCGGGCCAGACGGCGACCAGGGGCGGTGGCATGGCCGGCAGGGCCTTCCGGCCTCCCCGGGTCCAGGCCAGCATGGCGCGATGCGCGGCCTGGAGCGCGACTCGCTGGCTCGCGGCCTGTTCGGCGGGGGAGCCGGGCAGCCGCTGGAGCATCTCCCAGGTGGCGATGGACCCGACCCACACGAGCTCGCGCGCATCGTGGCGATCGCCGCGTGCCAGCACCCGGGCGACGAGGCGCTCCAGGCGGGGCAGGGTGCTCGCGAAAGTGTCGAGCACGTCCTCAGCGGACATCGGGCGAGGCCTCCGGGGTTTCGAGCCAGGCCGTCACGCCCATCTGCCCGAGCAGGTGCACCCAGGCCCGCTGCACGCCGCCCTGACCCTGCTCGAGGTCCTGCCGGGACTGCAGCGAGTCGACCCGGGCCCGCTCGAGGTCGGCCACGGTGGCCGTGCCACGCCCCACCTGTCGCTCGAGGGCAACGACGACGCCGTCCCTCGAGCGCAGCGTGGCTTCCCGCAGGGCGAGTGCCCGCCGCTGGTCGCTCCAGGCCCACCACGCAGCCGCCACCTGGTCGGCGACGGTGGTGCGGGCGACCCGCAGGCCCTCCTGCGCCTGGGCAAGGCGGGCCCGGGCAGCCTCGCCCTGGGGCCCCGTTGCAAGGATGTCGGCCACGTTGAGCGTCACGAAGGCGGCGCCCAGGGGTTGCTGGACCGCCATGCCCGGGTTGATGCCCAGACTCCACGAGAGCGAGCGCCACGGGGCGAGGCGGGCGATCGCGACGTCGGCCTCGGCCCTGTGCACCTCGGACCGGGCGGTCACGACCTGGGGATGGGCCACGAGGGCCTGTCCGAGGGCGTCCTCGAGCGTGAGGGCCTCGTTCATGGGGGGGACGATCGCCAGCAAAGGCAAGATGGGCCAGGCTTTCCGGCGGGTCACGGGGGCCTCCTCGGGATCATCTGGCGCCGCGGCGCCGCAGCAGGGC
>JBIIHZ010000354.1:0-2966 GCA_044235265.1 Candidatus Sericytochromatia bacterium | reverse complement strand
TCCGATGGCCGGAACCTGGCTCTGTGCGGGGGCCCTCGACCTGTTCAAGGTGGGAGCGGCGTGGCTGTTGCTTCCCGAAGGTGACATCTGGACCGTCCGAGGCAGGGCGCGTGCGCCGGGCGTGCGAATCGAGGGGGGGATCGACTCGGTCGATTGCCACGTGATCCCGCTCTCGATCCGGGGAAACACCATCGGCGCGCTGGCCCTGTGGCCGCTTCCCGCGGTTCCGGACCTGACCTCCGAGGAGACCCGGGCCTACCTGGCGGTGCTTGCCACGGCACTCGCGTGTCGGCGCTCGCTCGAGGAGCAGCGAAACCTGGTAGGCACCGATCCCCTCACCGCGCTGGCGAACCGGCGTCACCTCGAGTCCGCGCTCCAGCGGCAGATGGCCCTTGCACGACGCAACCATCGCCCGCTCTCGCTGGTCGTGTTCGACCTCGACCACTTCAAGACGATCAATGAGCGCCATGGCCACGATGCCGGGGACTCCGTCCTGATGGAGGTCGCGCGCACGCTGACGGGCCATGTCCGGGTGAGCGACCTGCCTGCCCGGGCAGGAGGCGAGGCGTTCTTCCTCGTGCTACCCGAGACGGCGCTTGCCGAAGCGACGGCCGTGGCCGAGAAGATCCGCCTGGCCGTCGAACGCCTGGTGATCCCGCTCGATGGCCAGGGCAGCGACGGTTTCCTGCGGATCACCGTGAGTGCAGGTGTGACGCTGCTGGACCCCTCGGACGACGTGGAGGAACTGCTTGCGAGGGCGGACCAGGCCCTTCACCGGGCCAAGGATTCGGGCCGCAACCGGTGTGTCGGGATGACGCGGAATCCGTTCAGAAGTAGCCCCGACGCTTGAACCACCAGGTCAAGAGTATCGAGAGGCAGAAGATGAGCGCGTACACGAACGCGACTCCCCATTTCCAGTGAAACTCCGGCAGGTCGAAATTCATCCCGTAAAACCCGGCGACCAGCGCCGCCGTCATCAGGACGGTCGAAATGCTGGTCAGACGCTTCATGGTGTCGTTGGTCCGGTTGGCCGCCACCGAGAGATAGGCATCGATCGCCGAGGCCACCAGATCCCGGAACGTGTCGATCGAGTCGGCGACCCGGATCAGATGATCGTAGACATCCTGCAGGTACAGCCGGGTCTCGGCATCGAAGAACCCGTTCTCCTGCCGCAGCATCAGCAGGCACACGTCCCGCGTGGGGGCGACGATGCGCCGGAACTGAACGAGGGCCTTCTTGAGTCGAAAAATCTCCGTCACGACATGGTCGTCGAACCGGACGAAAAGCGACTCTTCCAGGGCCTCCAGGCGTTCCTCGAGGCGATCGACCACCGGGAAATAGCCATCGACCAGCGAATCGAGCAGCAGGTGCGCCAGCAGGCCCACTCCGCCCCGGAGGCGGTCGGGCGCATGCTTCCAGCGCTCGAGCACCTCATCCGTGACCGGATGGGGATCCGCGTGCGAGGTGATCAGGTAGCCGGGGGCCAGGAAACAATCGAACTCATGGAGCGTGAGTTCCGCCGACCCGGGTCGGGTCTCGGCCGCATAGACATCCAGGAACACGTAGCCGTCATACGTCTCGAGCTTGGGCCGTTGCCCGGATTTGAGGCAGTCCTCGAGAGGCAGGGGATGAAACCCGAAAGCCTCGCGCAGCCAGTCGACATCGTCCCGATCGGTTCCGGTGAAGTGCAGCCACCGTACCCCGAACCGGTATCGCGGCTCGAGCACCTCGAACGGCGAGAGGGCCTTCACGTCGCCGCTCTCGGGATCAAGCCACCACACACTGCTCAGCATGGGCATGCTCTACCCCCGGTCCTCGCGAACGACACCCGGGCCGCGACATCAACGAAACTTCGCCAGGAGTTAACCCCACTTTCCGAATCCGGCGAACCGAGGGGGCGATAACAGCTGCGGAACGACCGAACACTTCGCGAGGAGAGCGGACATGAGCATCTCGACGACCGCGGCCAGACAGCTGGTCCCCGGGCTCGCCAGGCGAGCCACCGGGGCCGAAACCCGGGTAGCCAGACAGCTCGGCCAGGACCTGGTGGCGATCACGCGTCGGTCGGCCGGACCCGAGGCCTTCCGCTCGGCCGCCGGTCGGCTGGAATCCCTCGCATCGGCGCTGGTCCGGACCGGCCGGGGTGAGGATGCGCGGATCCTGAACGAGACGGCACGGCGCCTGTCCCACGCGGGTGAACTGCACGCGGCAGGACACACCCATGCCGCCTTCGAGATGCTGCATGCGCGGCGCAAGCTGGGTCTCGCGAATCAGGAGTTCCAGGAAGCCCTTGCCCGGGGCACCCGCGCCGAAGGCTTGCTGGCCCGTTTCGGGACCCGGACGGCGGCCGAGACAGCCTTCGATCGCGCCGCCGCCCGGGTGGACGACCTGGCCGATAAACTCGTCAAGACGGGGCACGCGGAAGATGCCCGCCTCCTCGAAACCTTCGCGGATCGCCTGAGCCGCGCCGGAGATCTCCATGCGGAAGGTCAGCGCCAGGCCGCTTTCGCGATGCTGCATGCGAAACGGAAGCCAGGCCTCGCTGGCCAGGACGTCCAGGAGGCTCTCGCGAGAGGTCGGCGCGCGGAATCGCTGCTCGAGACGTACGGCGGACCGAAAAAGAATGCCGGCGTCAGGACGCCCGCCCCGAGCCCCGGGCTCGCCCGCCCCACCCTCGAACGACCCGGAGTCATTCGCCCCGGGAGCGCGCAGGCACCGGCGGCCATCTCCCGGATCCGCCAAGCGACGCCTCGCCCCTTCTCGATGCCCGGAGCTGGCCTCGATCTCTCGGGTCTCCTGCGGGCCCTGGAGCGCATCAAGAGCTGGCTCCTGGGTCGCTGACCACCTTGCAGGGTGATCCCCGTCATTGAAGTCCCCCCGTGCGCGCGACACGCTGACACGTGCAGAGCGATCGCATCACGAAAGGGACCTACATGACTCATCATCACCCGGGTGATGATGAGTCA
>JBIIHZ010000353.1:0-2973 GCA_044235265.1 Candidatus Sericytochromatia bacterium | reverse complement strand
GCTTTCGAGCGGGCGACCGTCATGGAAGCGCAGACCGTTCCGCAGGGTGAAGCGCCAGCACGTGCCCCCGTCCCGGGGTTCGAAGCGTTCCGCGAGTGCGGGGACGGGGCGAGCGCGGTCGTCGAATCCGACCAGGGTGCCATAGCAGGCGTGGCTGAGGGCGATCGCCGTGACACTCGAGGCGATCGCCGGATCCAGCGTGCCCGGGAGGTCCTGCAGCCCGATGCGCAGCGTCCGTGGCGACACCGCGTGCGCCGGTACGGTCCACGGTCCTGCCAGGAGCCAGGCGAGGCTCGCGACGGCTCCGAGGGTGGCGGAGACGCGGCGATTCACGGGGTCGCCCCCGTTCGACGCCGGCGCCACTCCAAGAAATCGCGGCGGATCACCCCCGGAAAACGATCGGCCATGGCCTCCATGGCCGCCTGGAGGCCGGTCTGGAGCGTTTGTCGTAGAAGCGGCTCGGGGGCCCAGGACCAGGGCGGTGTCACCATGAGCTCCACCTCGGCCCGGGCGATGCACGAGAGGCGCGTGTCATCCCCTGCCGTCTCGAAACAGGCTTCCCCCTCGATGCGGGCCACCGCCGTCGGTCCCCAGGCGACGGGGGATTCGACGAGGCAGTCCTGGGAGACCATCCGCGTGACTCCGGGGAGGTCATGGAACTGGACGACCATGTGGGGAGACCAGTCCATCCCGAGAAAGGACAGGGACAGCGGGCGGATCCGGTAGGTGTTGTCACCGAGGTCCTCGACGTGCCGGTCCCCGATGAGGGCGCCGAGCAGGCCGGCATTGTGAGAGAAGTAGTGGCCCACCTCGAGAGGGGAGGCATACAGCGTCACGACCCGACGGGTCGTCGCATCGACGGTGAGCTTCATGCATCCCTCCCGGCCGGGCAGGCTCGACGGCTCACCGGCGAGCCTCCGCCCGCTCGGCGATCATGTGGACGGACAGGACGAGGACGAAGAGGCCCATGCCTGGCCAGGCCACGAGCCAGGGGGCTTGCTGGAAATAGGGACGCCCGGCCTGGATCATGGCTCCCCAGGTCGGTTCTGGCGGGCGCACGCCGAGCCCGAGGAAGCCGAGGGCCGCCTCGAGCAGGCACATGTCCGCGAGCTTGAGGGCCATCAGGGAGGCCAGGGTCGGCATCAGGTTGGGCAACAGGTGGCGCACCACCAGGTCCCGGTGGGTCGCTCCCAGGGCGATCGCCGCCTGGAGAAACTCCTGCTCGGCGAGCTGGCGCGTGACGGTCCGGACGATCCGGGCGATCGCCGGCCACCCCGTCAAACCCAGGGTCCAGACCACGCTGGCCCGGGAGGGGGGCAGGACTGCCGCGAGCCCCATGGCGAGCAGGAGCGTCGGGAAGGCCATCACGACCTCGGTCACGCGCATCAGCACGGGGTCGAGACGGCGATGGAACAGGCCGCTGGCAAGTCCCACGGCGCCGCCGACGAGCCCCGCGACCAGGGTAGCCAGCCCTCCCACTTCCAGGGATGCCCGGCTGCCGGCGAGCCATCGAGCGAGCACGTCCCGACCGAGTTCGTCGGTCCCCATCGGGTGGTCTGGCCCCGGCGGACACGGGAGGCCCCAGGGACTCAGGCCATCCGGCCATTGCCAGAGGGCGTCCACGGTCCAGAGCCGGGGCCCGGCCAGCGAGGCGGTGACCAGGCAGACGAAACCCAGGGCCCCCAGCAGGGGGACGAGGGAACGTCGGGTGCGCGCGGCAGGACTGGACATGGGGCTCTCCTGCATCATCCTAACGACCGGGTGCCCGGGTATCAAGGTGCCGGGGTGTCGGCCTGCCTCTCGTGTCCGATGCTTCTCGTGTGGCCAGAACTGGCAGGAACGCCCCCGTGGCGGGTATAGAACCCCTCGGTACACGGATCCGGGGAGGCGATGGATGGGCATGAGGCGGAGCCTGAGCGTGGTGCGAGGGCTGTGGGTCACCTGTCTGGTCTCGGGGGGACTGTTCCTCGCGCCGGGGCAGGAAGCCGAGGCCCGGACCGCGCCGGCCGCTGCCGCTCAGCCGGGGCTGACGGCCCGGTCCGCGCTGGTGATGGATGAGGGTGGCAAGATCCTGTTCCAGCGAAACGCCTGGCAGCTGCTTCCACCTGCCAGCACCACCAAGGTCCTGACCGTCCTGCTCACCCTGGAGCGCGTCCCCCTGACGGATGTCGTGAAGGTCTCGCCGCGCGCGGCGTCCATGGAGCCCTCGCGTCTGGGCCTGAAGGTCGGCGAGACGTACTCCGTCGCGGAACTCTGCTGTGCCGCGCTCATGAAGTCGGCCAACGATGCGTGTGTGGCCCTGGCCGAGCACGTGGCGGGGAGCGAGAAGCAGTTCGCCGTCCTGATGACGCGGCGCGCCCACGAACTCGGGGCGACGCGCAGCCAGTTCCGGAACGCCAGCGGATTGCCTGCCAGCGGTCACGTCACCACGGCGCACGACCTCGCCCTGATCCTCAACTCGGCCCTCGAGAATCCCGTCTTTCAGCGGATCGCCACCATGCCCAGCGTCCACCTCGAGTGGGAAGGGCATCATGCGCCGCATGACGTCCTCAACAAGAACAAGATGCTCCTGGCGTCGACCCCCGTGCTCGGCAAGACGGGTTACACGATCGCGGCGCGCCATTGCTACGTCGGGAAGGCAACGGGGGAGCGTCCCGTGACCGTGGTCCTCCTCGGCGCGCGGAAGCTGTGGCCCGAGGTGCGTCGCCTCGTCGCGCTCGGGCTGGGTAAGGCCCCGACCCGGATCGTGAGCGGGGAGCCCCCCGATGACGTGCCCGATTCGGCGCTCACCTACTGACGGGACTCACCCCTTGCGGCGCGGTACCGAGGGGAGCAGGATCCGGGCGTGCTTGCTCGGGACGTCGATCAGCAGGGCCCGATTCTTGACCGTGAAGGTTTCACCGGACAGGGCATCGGTCCAGACCGAGCCTTCCGCCGCCCGACTCTCGGCCCGGAGGGGCACCTGCCGCGTCT
>JBIIHZ010000352.1:0-2985 GCA_044235265.1 Candidatus Sericytochromatia bacterium | reverse complement strand
TGCGGGGTGGGCTGGATGCCCCGGGCTTGCAGCAAGGCCTCGGCTTCGCTGCGGGTCGCGAGCTTCGTGTTCATAGTTTCAATGTAGACCAAGTCTAAACAGGGTGTCAAGACTCTCCATCGGCGATACCCGGTAGCGCGGCATCACCACATGACCTCGGACTGCCACGGACTACACGGGACCAACTTCAGAACACGATGCGCCGAACCCGGTCATTTTGTGCATCCGTGACGAGAAGATTCCCCGTCGTGGGGTCCAGTGCCAAACCGGAGGGGTAACTGAACCGGGCCTCGGGCACCGTGCCGTCGACGAAGCCCGCGGACCCACCGGCCAGAGTCGTGACGACCCCATCGGGCGTCATCTTGCGGATGCGGTGATTCCACAGATCCGAGATGAACAGGGTACCGACGGGATCGATTGCCAGCCCTACGGGGTTGAAGAAACGGGCTTCCCGCCCGGTCCGATCGGCGTATCCCTCTCTGGCGTCGCCCGCAAGAGTCGTCACGAGGCCATCGGGAGAAATTCGGCGCACGACCTGGTTGCCCTGGTCGACCACGATCAGGTTCCCCTCTGCGTCGAGTGCCAGCCCCGACGGGTACCTGAACGAGGCGAAGTCACCCAGGCCATCGACGAGAGTCGGCGAACCGTTCCCGGCGAAGGTCTTGACGACCCCATCAGGGGCGATCCGGCGGATCCGGTGATTCCACATGTCGGCAACGTACACGGTACCGTCGGGCAATGCGACCAGCCCGACGGGGATAGAAAATCTCGCTGATGAACTCGCTCCGTCCACGAACTGATAGGAATAGACGTTGGGATCTGGCGGGACGATCGGTCCTGCCAGGGTCGACACGCGACCATCCGGCGTCACCCGGCGGATGGAGTTGTTGCCGGCATCCGACACGAGGATGTTTCCCGAGGGTTCGACGCACACGCCCGTCAGGTAGCCGAAGCGGGCGGAACTCGTCGCGGCGTCGACCAGACCGGACTCGTTCGCCCCGGCCACGGTGCGAACGGTCCCATCCGGGTCGATGGCCCGGAGGACGGGCGTATACTGACTACAGACGTAGGTGGTGCCATCGGAAGCCACTGCGATGCCCGTGAGCCCGTTGAAGCGCGCTGAGGCCCCGGGGCCGTCCTGGTAGCCCGGTTCGCCATCCCCGGCGACCGTCTCGACGCGAGGTGCCCGGACAGTCACGCGGAGCACGGCTACGTCCCGCACCGTCCCGCTCTCGACCACGAGGCGCCCTTCCCCGACCTTCAGAGCCTCCACCGATGATGCCGACAGCGTGAGGGCTTCGCCTTCCGAGCGCCAGGTCACGGAGGGCGTGGCGACCGGATCGCCTTCGGTATCGAAGGCCTCGAGACCGTAGGCCGTTCTGACCCCGACCGCCAGCTCCTGGTGACCGGGCGAAAGCACGAGCCGCTTCACGACCTGGAACGGCAGGGCATTGCTCGGGATCCCGTTGACCATGACCACGAGGTCCCCGGTGCGCGCCGCGCGGGGGACCGTGACCCGGATGGTGTCGTCGCTGACCCGCTGGACGCCCGTCGCGATCACCCCGTTGAACGTGACGAGGAAGGTCTTGCCGGCCGTTGCCCCGAATTCACGCCCCGAGAGTGTCACGCGCGAATCGGGTCCGCCATTGTCCGGCGACACGCGAGCGATGACCGGTGCCTTGAGGGTCATGGCCACATCGGGGGCCGCTACGCTCTGCCCCGCGTCCACACGCAGGGCAGCCACGAACCCGCGCCCAAGCCCGGCATTGAGGGCGACGAGCGGGAACGTCCCGGCAGGCACGTTCGACAGCGTGAAACGTCCCGACGAATCGGTCCGGGCCTGGTACGAGGTCCCGGGAATGAAAACCTCCACCCCCTCGAAGTCGGTGACCAGGGGAGCATCGGGAGCCGTGACGCGCCCCGTCACGGTGCTGGTCGGCGCCAGGCGCAGGGTAGGAACGTTCGAGGCGGACGACACGTCGAGCTGGATGGCTTTCAGGGTGTCCGAGAGCACCGCCTCGACGTTGAGCGGGTAATCGCCCGGGGCACGCAGGGTGAAACGGCCATTCGCATCGGTTCGAGTATCGAGGCCCTCGACCTGGATCCGGAAGGCCGCACCCCGGGTGTCGAGGAGCGGATTGCCCCGGGAGTCCATGAGCGGGTTCCCGCGCGAATCCAGCAGCGGATTGGCGCGCCCATCGATCAGGCTCCCCGTGTTATTCGAAATCAGGGCGGCAGCATCGACGGCGGCCCGACCGGTCACCCGCACATCGCCAGCGGGATTCCCGGCCAGATCGAGGACCTGTCCCGTGATGACCCATTCGGCCACCGTCGACGGAGCGGCCGTTGACGCGCCCGAGATTGGCTGTGAACCGCTGGCAGGTCCCAGGTTCGACGGGGTACATCCGCCGAGGGTCTGCAGGGCCATTGCCAGGAGAATGACGATCCGGCCCCGGATGGAATCCCCGGATTGTCCTGCCCGTGCACCCATGGCCTCACCCGCCTCCGGAAAACCCGGGGTTGCCCCCGGATCGGGGTTCCCACCTGGGCAGCATGCTGCCCGGAGATGTACCCGGTCGCGCCAGCCATGTAGCACGTGCGACCCGGAGGAGATCCCCGTGACGGATCCATCCCGGCAGTCAGAACGGAAACACCGTGCCCGAGACCGCGGCGAGCCGCGCGATCGCCGACCGCAGTTCGAAGAGCGCCTGCTCGCGCGCGGCCATGACCTCCGCGAGGGCCCGTCGGGCCGCGATCACCTCGAGGCCCGACCCCTCGCCGGCCCGGTAGCGACGCCTGGCCTGGTCGAGCAGTTCCGAGGCCCGCGGGACCAGCCGGGTGCCGTGCAGGGCGAGCTCGTCGCGTGCACCGGCAGCCTCCCGCAGGGCCGAGCGCACCTCGAGTTCCAGCTCGCCCCGGAGCCGGTCGCGCTCATCCTCGGCCCGGGCTCGGTTCGCCTCGGCCTCGGCGATCTCTCCCTCCTGG
>JBIIHZ010000351.1:0-2994 GCA_044235265.1 Candidatus Sericytochromatia bacterium | reverse complement strand
CGCAAACAGGCCCAGCATCTCGGGGGCGCCGATCCCCGAGCTACTCGCCTTGCCCACGATCTCACGAAACTGGATGGCATAGAGATATTCACCCGCGGCCAGGCGCTCGGCGCCAGCCTCCTTGGGATCGACAAGACGGCGGATGACCCCGCTGGCCTTGGCCGGGTCGAGCACGTAGCCATTCCAGGGAATCTCCACCTTGCCGGCCTCGGCAGCCTTCCACGGGGAAATCCACAGACTCTTCATCGGCTCCAGTACCGATGCGACGATGACGGAATACACGAACGACCGGTTCCCGCTGATGAAGGGCGAAAACACGAACGAATCCACGGATGCCCGGAATTCGCTCTCGTCCCTGGACGCGGGGGCAGTTCCAGGCCCCGGATTGCGAGGCAGGGCCCCGTTGTTCCAGAAGAGATCGAACGTCTCCTGATACGTGGGCGTTCCGCCATCGAGCAGCACGTTGGGGCGACACCAGTATGCGACCACGTTCGCCGCCTGGTCGTGCACGTCGAGTTTCGGAAACGAGATCATGAGCGAATGAGCCTGACCCGAAGCGAACGTGTTGTAGTCGACCTTGTAAAGGAGATGGTATAGCCCCGGTGGGACCTGCGTGAAGAATACCTTGCCCGTACGGTCGACCCTTTCCGTCCGGGGGCGCAGGAGAGGGTCTTCCGGCACCAGGATGACCAGATAATTGCCAGAATCCGACACGCCGAGATACTGTTCTCGCGTCCTGCCGAACCAGGATACGTTGGCCTGAACCGTCACGAGGGAAACCGCCTCGCGTTCGCCAAGCTGGACGGATGGCGTCACCTTCGGGCGGAGGGGGGAGGTACCGTCCAGCTCACCCAGTACGGGTTTCGGAGTGCTCAGCCGGGCAGACGCGGACACGGGGGCGAGTGGAACTCCCCCCCGGAGGCTGGTCGAGGCACCCGTCGTCCGCGAAGGCGACCCCACGGTACCCACGTCGTCGGCGCAGGCCACGACGAGCCCCAGAAGCACGGCGAGCGCAGCCCCCGGGGGACGCCGGGCACGGGTTCCGGACTCGGTCCCGGACATCGTCAGGCATCCGCTCGAGCGGCTGACTGCCAGGCATCGAGCAGGGCTCCCGGCGTGGATGCCCCCGAGGTGAGAGCGAGGACGTCGGCATCCTCGGACGACACCTGCGCCTGCAGGCCCCGGACGGCCCGGTACAGGTACTCCACGAAGGCCACGGCATCCTGCAGCGGAATCCCCGTGCCGGTTCCCGCGTAGTAATCCTCGAAGGCCGTCCGCATCGTCTCGGGCGTGTACTGCCCGGACACGAGGGCCTGGACCCAGGGATCCTCGGGATCGACGAGCCCGCCGAGATCTCCCTTGAAGTGAAAGTTCATCGCCGCGACGACCTGCATCGCCTGACGTGGATCCATGACCTGGCCGGCCTGACCCTGGAGTGCCTCGAACACGGCCTGCATCGGGTCCTGCCCCTCGGCCAGTCCCGACAGAGCGGCCTCGAGCAGCTGTTCCAGGCGCTCGGGGGATGGCATCCCGCCTTCCATGCGCTGCAGCAGCTGCATGATCTGCTCGATCAGTTGCAAGATCATGGCCTCGAGAGCCGCCACGTTCGGGATGGAATCGCTCCCGATCATGGCCACCAGGCGCTCCAGGAGGCCGGCCAGCTTCGCGGGAATCTTCCCGAGAATCCGCTCGAGCAGCGCCTTGACCTGATCGAGAGCCTTCTTGGCCCTGGCTTTCTCGAAGCGGATTTTCAAGCCGGCCTCGATATCCCGTGCCAGCTCGAGCTTGCGGAAGAACCATTCGCGATCGAGCCAGGCCCTGTATGCCGCCTCATCCGAGTCGAGGCGCATGCGCTTCAGCAGGGCGCGCAGTTCTTCCTCGTCGGGAAGCAGCCCGGCCATGGCGGCAGGATCGCGCTTCAGAAGAGAAAAAGCGGAGAACCCGTCCTGGAGGATGCCCTGGAGCCGCTTCAGCAGTTCCCGGTTGACCTTGCCCTGATCTCCCTCGAAGTCGGCAGCTTCGGCCGGAGAAGCGAAATCTCGACCGAGCATGGAGCGGAAAAAAGCCCTCGCCGAACGCTCGAGAAAGTGCTCGTGGGCCGTGGCCGGATCATAGATGGGATCCGTGACGACCTCGAGCGCAGCGGCGAGATCGGCCTGAGCCAGCCCCCCGACCTGGACACGACCCTGGCGATCGACGGAACGCTGGGCCCAGTCACCACCAGCCAGGCGCAGGATGCGCTCGGCCAGCTGGTTCTGGAGCATCGTGACGAGACGGGAGTAAAAGTCCTCGCGAACGGCCGGTTCGAGCAGCGGGCCCGTTCCCCCCGCGAGATTGGACATCCGGGCCTTGAGTGCAGCGTCCTCGGTGACGGTGGCCTCGCGCCCGTAGGCGAGCTGGAACGCCTCCCGGATGGCTGCATCATAGAAAGCCTGACGAGACGGGAAGGGACCCTGCAGCCCGGGAGGCAGTCGCAACGCGTCCCCGGCGGCACGATCGGGCCCGATACGCGCATCGAGCTGGTCGAGCAAACGCTGCCGCGAGGTGAACTGGAGGGAATCCTGCAAGCGGAGCGCGCGATCGAGGTCGCGGGCGGAAACGAAGCCCATCTCGACGAGCACGTCCCCGATGAGGCGGGTCGAAACCTTCTGCTCACGCAGGGCCTCTTCGAGCTGCTCGCGGGTGATCTGTTCCGAGGCCAGCAGGAGGTCGCCCAGCTTCGGAGCCACCACCAGGGGGGCCTTGCCGTCCGGATCCCCCTGCAGCGTGAGAACCTGCTCGAGCTCGGCAGCCGTCAGCAAGCCCCGATCCACGAGAATCTCGCCCAGTTTCCGGCCACCCGATTCCTGCTCGCGCAGGGCCTCACCTAGCCCCTTGCGGTCGAGCTTCTGGAGGTGAACCAGCCACTCTCCGAGCGGAATCCGCTCTCCACCCACACGATCGAGCCCCATCGCCACCTCCCGGGATGCCTACCGGATCATCATGCCCGGAACG
>JBIIHZ010000350.1:0-2996 GCA_044235265.1 Candidatus Sericytochromatia bacterium | reverse complement strand
TGCCAAGGTCAGCCTGTTCCTGAAGTTTTTCAACGGGCAGTCCTTCGTCAAGCAGAACCAGACGACGGAGTCCGACCTCCTGGGCAATTATTCGTTCGCGGATCTGACGCTGGCCTCCGGTAAATATCAGGTTTGCTACGACGATGGTGGCCAGGAAGTCACGGCGGCCGATGTCAACACCGTCGGTGTCCTCGTCGGTGAGAGCTTCCAGTACACCGCTGGCACCGCGGCGAGCAAGAGCTTCGACCTGAAGTGGGAATTCTCCCCGACGGTGGCCCCGAATGCCACGTTCACCAGGGGCGGGACCTTCAGCTGGGCCAACAACTCGTACTTCCCGGGTGCCGAGTACCAGCTGGCCGTCGCGGACGCCAGCAAGTCGATCAAGTTCTCGTCGGCATGGGCCACCGCAACCTCCCGAACCTGGAACGGCAAGGCCGGTTCCGAGACCGATTCTCCGGCGGGCACGCTCATGGCGGGTCAGGCCTACTACCAGATCAAGTTCCGCAAGTCTGGAACCACCTACGGGGGTGAAGGGTACTACGGGCAGACCAAGTGGGTTCCCATCACCATCAACTAGGGTCTTCTTGACGGGTTCAAAGGGATCGGGGGGCTGACATGGTCAGCCCCCCTTTTCTTGTTCGGATCACGAGGCGGGACCGCGCGATCAAGCGCGTTTCTTCAGGACGGACGCCAGATCCGTCCGAAGGCCTCCAGGAAGATATCCACCTGCTCGGGCAAACCGACGCTCACGCGCAGGCAGTGGGGCAGACCGAAACCGCGCAGGGGGCGCACGACGATCCCCTCGTCGAGCAGGGTCTCGGCAACGCGGTCGACCTCGGCCTCGGTGCCCAGGTCGATCATCACGAAGTTCGCCTCGGACGGCACATGGCGAGCACCGAGGGTGGCGAGACCGCTCTCGAGGCGCTTCAGGCCGAGCTGGTTGTTGGCGATCGTCTCGCGCAGGAAGTCCTCGTCGGCCAGCGCGGCGATCGCCCCCTCGAGCCCCAGCGTGGCGGCCTCGAAGGGCAATTTCACCTTCTGGAGCGGGGCGATCAGGTTCTCGTGACCGAGGCCGTATCCGATGCGGATCCCGGCCAGTCCGTAGGCCTTCGAGAAGGTCCGGAGCGTGAGGACGTTGTCCGCACGATACAGCTGCGAATCCGGGTACTCGTAGCGGCGTTCTCCGACGTACTCGTAGTAGGCCTCGTCGAGCAGGACCAGCACGTGCGGCGGTAGCCGGTCGAGGAAGCGTTCGAAGCTGGCTCGCGTGAAGATGGTCCCCGTCGGGTTGTTGGGATTGGCCAGGTACACGAGCTTCGTCCGCGGCGTGACGGCAGCCGCCATGGCCTCGAGGTCGTAGGCGAACGATTTCAGGGGCACCGTCTTCACGACCGTGCCGTGGGCCTTGGCCAGCACCATGAATCCGATGAACGTGCCTTCCGAGGTCAGCACCTCGTCGTCACCGTGCAGGAAGGTCCGCACGATCGTGGCCATGATGCCTTCGGATCCGCCGCCGAGGACGACGTTCTCGGGTTTCATGTGATAGTGCTCGGCGAGGGCCTGCCTGAGCTTCATCCCGGTCGAGTCGGGATACATGTGCAGGCGCTCGAGGGCGGCGCGCATGGCGGACAGCGCACGGGGGGACGGACCCAGCGGGTTCTCGTTGGACGCGAGCTTGTGGACCCGGGCCAGCCCCCTGGATCGTTGCACCTCCTCGACCGTCTTGCCGGGCTTGTACGGCACCAGTTCGTCGATGTGGTCGGGAACCAGGCGGGCACGGGTGATCGGGTGCGCGTTCATCGCGGGTGACTCTTCCTCGAGTGCTGGGTTGTTTGCAGCCGCTCATGGTAGCACGGACGCCGCGGGCTTGCTCCGTGAACGAGGCCGGGATTGTCTGGTAAAATGACCGCAGGCGAGAGGAGTCGTGGATGCGTCGCGAACTGGAAGCCGGCATGGAGCTCGACCTCGGGGGCCGCCTGTCGTATGCCGACTATCTCCAGCTCGAGCGGTTGCTCTCGGCCCAGCAACCGCTGAGTTCGCCCGAGCACCACGACGAGATGCTGTTCATCGTCATGCACCAGACGGCCGAGCTCTGGATGAAGCTCGTCCTTCATGAACTCAAGGCCGCGGTCGTGGCCATCCGGGACGACCGGCTCGAGCCCTGTTTCAAGATCCTGTCCCGGGTCAAGCAGATCCAGGCCCAGCTCGCCACCCAGTGGAGCGTGCTCGAGACGCTCACGCCCAGCGAGTATGCCCAGTTTCGCCACGTCCTCGGTCCTGCCTCGGGCTTCCAGAGCTACCAGTATCGCGGTATCGAGTTCATCCTCGGCAACAAGCATGCCGGGGCCCTGCAGGTCTTCGCCCACGATCCGGCGCTGCACGACCCGCTCCACGCCATCCTGCATGCGCCGAGCCTTTACGACGAGTTCCTGCGCCACCTGGCGCGCCGCGGGTTCGACATCCCCGCCGATTGCGTCGAGCGGGACTGGTCCCAGCCCTATCTGCGGCGCCCGGAGCTGGTCGGAGTGTTCAAGACCATCTACGAGAACCCCGAGACCTGGTGGGATGCCTACGAGATGTGCGAGAAGCTCGTGGACGTCGAGGTCGCCTTCCAGACCTGGCGCTTCAGGCACATGAAGACCGTCGAGCGGACCATCGGCTTCAAGCGCGGCACGGGTGGCTCTTCGGGCGTCTCGTTTCTCAAGCGTGCCCTCGATCTCACGTTCTTCCCGGAACTGTTCGACGTCCGCACGGAGATCGGCGCATGAAGTTCTCCCCTTCCGATCTTCCCGTATCCGGTGATCTGGCGGGGGCACTCGCCTCGCTCGAAACGGGGCCGCTCACCGAGGAGGGCGTCCGGCATCGCCTGTGGCCGCTGTTCTCGCGCGTCCTCGCGGCCTCACCCGACCTCGTCTACCTGGCCAACCATTCCCTGGGCCGCCCGCTCGATCGCACCATGCAGGACGTCCAGCAGGCCCTCGAGGCCTGGACCATGC
>JBIIHZ010000349.1:0-3003 GCA_044235265.1 Candidatus Sericytochromatia bacterium | reverse complement strand
GATCGCGGGCGCGGCCTGCTCGACCTCTTCCCCCGCACGCGCTCCCTTCATGGCGATGAACACGCCCCCGGGACGCACGAAGGGCAGGGCATACTCGACCAGGGTGGGCAGGGCGGCCAGGGCGCGTGCGACGGCCCAGTCGAAACGCTCCCGGTGGGCCGGCTGGCGACCCAGCTCTTCCGCACGCCCCTGGAGAGCGGTGAGGGGGAGCGCGAGCTCGGCGATCGCCGCCTGCTGGAAGGCCACCTTCTTGCCCGTCGCCTCCAGCGACACGCCCGACAGGCCGGGCAGGGCGATCGCCAGCGGAATCCCGGGGAATCCAGGGCCGCTCCCGAGATCGATGAACCGGCTGCCCGCACGCAGGTCCTCCGGTAGCGCGAGGGCCACCGAGAGCGAATCCAGGAAGTGCTTGATGACGAGTTCGCGCGGATCCGTGATGCGGGTCAGGTTATGCGTGGCATTGGCTTCGAGGAGGAGCGACGCGAACCGCCGCATCCGGTCGACGGTCTCGGGACCCGGCGCGAGCCCCCAGGGCGCCACGGCCTCGATCAGCAGATTCCAGGGGTCGTCCACGGGTGAGACCTTTCGAGCTAGCCCCTCGCCAGGGGGTGGGGCGGGCCCGCCGTGCGACGAGGCTCCCCGACCGTCATGCTAGCACGGTGAGCGCACCGTCCCCGGGGTAGGATGGATACATGCAGCCGAACACGCGATACGTCGTCGTCGATCTGGAAACCACGGGAGGGTCCCCCCACCAGGGGCACCGGATCGTGGAAATCGGGGCCGTCGTGGTCGAGCACGGGGGGCTCGGCCCGACCTTCGAGAGCCTCGTGGATCCCGGGCGCCTGATCCCCCGCGGCGTGATGTCCATTCACGGCATCACCGATTCGATGGTCTTCGGTGCCCCCCGGTTCGACGCCCTGCTCCCCGACTTCCTGGAGTTCTGTCGAGGCGCCGTCCTGGTGTCGCACAATGCGCGGTTCGACCGGGGATTCCTTGACTTCGAGGCCCGGCTCGCCTCCGGTGAGCACCTGCCCCATGCGCACCTGGACACGGTCCGACTCGCGCGGATGCTCGTGCCGGGGCTCGCCACCTACCAGCTCGGAACCCTCACGGCCCACTTCGGGATCGAGATCCCGGCACGCGTCCGGCACCGCGCCCTGGGAGATGCGGTGGGGACGGCCCACCTGCTCCGGAACCTGCTGGAGATCGCCACGCGGACGGGCGCTTCCCTCGAGAAGGGACTGGTCACCCGCGGCAGCGCAGCCCCGTCGATCTGACTCCCCGCTTCCGGGGTTTGACGCCTCGCGCCGGTGCGCCGACAATGGCGGCATGGCCAGCGCAGTATCGTTACCCACCGCCTTCGCGGCAGGCATCATCTCCTTCCTGTCTCCGTGCGTGCTTCCGCTCGTGCCGGGATACCTCTCCTATCTCTCGGGCGTGGGCAGCGATCGCCTCCGGGCCGGGGATGCCGGCACCCGGCGCCAGGTCTTCCTGAACGCCTGCGGGTTCGTCCTGGGCTTCTCGCTGGTCTTCGTGCTGCTGGGCGCGACGGCGACGGCCATGGGCCAGACGCTGAACGACAACCTCCCCTGGCTCACGCAGGCCGCCGGCGTGCTCATCATCGTGTTCGGGCTGCACACCATGGGCGTCCTGCGTATCCCGGCCCTCTATGCCGAGAAGCGGTTCCAGCTCGACCGACGGCCGACAGGACTCTTCGGTGCCATGCTGGTCGGCCTGGCCTTCGCATTCGGGTGGACGCCGTGCATCGGACCCATCCTGGCGGGGATCCTGACCTATGCCGCCCAGGAAGACACGCTCCAGCAGGGGATCCTCCTGCTGATGGTGTATTCTGCGGGGCTCGGAGTCCCCTTCCTGCTGACGGCCCTGGCCGTCAACGCGGCCCTCGGTTTCCTGGACCGCGTGAAGCGCCACATGGTGTGGGTCGAGCGCGCGAGCGGGATCCTGCTCATCGCCGTGGGAACCCTCATCTTCACCCAGAACCTGTCGTGGCTGGCGAACGGGCTGCAGGCCACGCCGCTGGGGAAGGCCCTCTTGCAGGTCGAGACCCGGCTGGAGCAGCGGTAGCGCGTGCCTTCCCGCCTGGCGATCGACTGGTTTCCGGGAACGGATCCCCGCGTTCGTGAGGCGCTGGCCGTGCGGTTCGAGGTGTTCGTCCACGAACAGGGCTTTCCGGCCGACCAGGAAGTCGACGACCTCGATGCGATTGCCTGGCACGTCGTGGCCTGGCAAGACGGTCAACCGGTGGCCACGGCCCGTCTGGCCACCCTCGACGCGACCCGCGTGCAGCTCGGACGGGTGGCCGTCCTTCCCGCTCATCGGCGTCAGGGCCTGGCGACGCGCCTCCTGGACCTGCTCCTCGAACTCGCCCGGCGCGAGGGATATCAGCATGCAGAGCTCCGGAGCCAGATCGAGGCGATCCCGGTGTACGAGCGCCTCGGCTTCGTGGCCGAGGGCCCGTGGACGCTCGAGGCAGACATCCCGCATCGCCTGATGCGCCGCGCGATCGCCCCCCTGGGGTGACGGGCGTGGCGCGAGCTGAAACCCGGCTCTTGACTTTTTCTTAACTTTTGCTTAATCTCAGTCCATCGGTTTCTGGCGTCCCGGATGGTCTGGAGGTCTCGCCTTGTTCTGGATGCGTTCCCTGGTCACCCTCGCGGTCGGTGCTTCCCTCCTGACGCTCTCGGGATGCGGTCTGGGCAACGCTCGCTCCTCGTCCACGGATGCCCGTCTCGCGGCAGCGCAAGCCAAGCGTAGCCGCCAGGTCGTGACCCTCGGCTTCCGCGACGTCTCCCAGCTCGCGCGCCTCGACGATGCGGATATCGATCTGTTCGAGAACGTGGACCTCTCATCCCGGACGGTGGACGCGGCGGTGTCCGAGGCCGGCATCCGCAAGCTGCGGGCGAAGGGGATCACCGTCACCCGCAGCATCCACGCCGACGCCTACGAGGCGTTCGCCTTCCCGGCCGGTTATCGCACGGTGGC
>JBIIHZ010000001.1:0-31798 GCA_044235265.1 Candidatus Sericytochromatia bacterium | reverse complement strand
TCCAACGTCGAGATGCCTCGCGCTGCCAGCACCGTTTCCATGCCGGGCATGACCGGTCAGGCTGCAGACGGACGTGAAGCTGCCGTTCAGAACCCGCTCGTGGATGGAAACCTGCGCGGTGACCCGACTTCCATAGGCCTCGGCGGTTTGCCTGCACCTGGGCCGAGCCTCGTGCAACCCGCCTCCACCGTCTCCTTGCCTCCCGGGATCGGGATTCCGACCTCGGCCAGGACCGTCGAGATGCCCTCCTTCGGTGGCCCCACCTCCAGGACCGTCGAGATGCCCTCCTTCGGCGGAGCCACTTCCAGGACCGTCGAGATGCCCTCTTTCGGCGGAGCCACTTCCAGGACCGTCGAGATGCCAGGCCAGGGCGCTCCCGTGGCGCCGGCGTCACCTCTGGACGAACTCGGTCCCGGTGTGAACGTGGACATGAGCTCGATGCTTCCTCCGCTCGAGGGCCTCCCCCGGTCCGGATTCGACCGTCTTCAGGAAGCCGTCCATGCAGCCCGGCTACCCGACGGCTCTCCGCTCAGCGCGGCCCAGAAGAAGGCCGTCTACGACGTTTACGGCCTGGCCTCGGAAGGCCTGGATGACGCCGGGGCTGATGCCGTTGCCGACAAGCTGGCGATGGCCCTGAAAAACTCCAAGGAGTTCCAGGGCAACCTCATCACCGGGAATGCCTACCGGCCCGATGCCTCGGGGGCTCTGGCCATCGAACACCTGGCCAGCCTGATCAGCAGTCCTCTGCACCCGGCCTTCGAGGCGGTCGGAAAGCCGGAGATCGCCCGCCAGATCCTCGATCGCCTCGTCGCCCCGGAGGAGACGCGTCAAGGACTTGGAACGCTCGATTGCACGCTGGCAACGCTCGAGGGCGAGCTCGCCTTCACGCGCCCCTCGGATTTCGCCCGCATCGCCGTGGGGCTGGTGACACGGGGCAGCGCGACCCTGACGGATGGCTCCACGATGCCACTTGCCTCATTCAACCCCTCGGAGGCGGGCGGACGCTCTCTGGTCGATCTGGCCTTGCAGACCAGCCTGGGCGCCCTGGCGGCGGGTACGACGAGCTGGGACGGACAGACGGCGATCGGTCCCCGTTCCAGCGAGATGCTGCACGAGAAGCTTCTCGGCGGCGACTGGGCCACCCTCGGCCCGGATCAGGTCATCGCCTTCCTGCTGAGCCTGTCCTCGAATCCCGATGCGGATGCCGTGCTGAAGGGCATGCGGGAATCGGTCGATGGCGTCCCCAAGATCTCGATGCGCATGCCGGACGGATCGCTGCACTCCATGGTCTTGCTCGACCTGGGTAACGTCGCGGCGAAAGGGGTAGGCCTCTGGGACCCGATCGAGGGCAACAACATCACCTACGTCAACGCGTTGGACTTTGCCATGCGTTTCGTCCGGGCAACCGTGCCTGCACACTGGGTCGCTGCGGCCGGGGAAGCCGCGACAGCGAACTCCACGGAAGGTGAAGGGGGACTGACCCGGTCGGGCACCCGGAAATCTCTGGCCTGATCGACGCCTCAACCGGGGGTCAGCGCAGCACGACATGCGTGCCACCGCGGCGTATCGATACCCGCGCGACGGGCCTCCTCCAGATAGGCGCGCGCAGGATCGGGGTGTCCACCCAGCAGGTAGATCCAGCCGAGCAAGGCGAGCGCTTCGGGCTGCCCCGGAATCCGATCCAGGATCCGGCCAAGGATCCTCCGGGCCTCCTCCAGGAGATTTCGCTGCCCGAGCAACCGGGCCAGGTTCAGGGCACTGACCACGTCATCGGGATGGATCGCGAGAGCCTCCCGGTACAGTCGCTCCGCCTCGACGGGGTCTCCCATGCGCTCGGTGAGCACGGCCAGATTGACGAGGGCCGGGATCATGCCCGGCTCGAGACGGACGAGTTCCAGGTAAGCCGCCCTGGCCCCCGCCAGATCCCCCGCCCTCTCGAGAACGGCCGCGAGCACGAGCCGGGCCGCCGAGCGCTGCGGTTCCTGCTGCACGACGGCCTGCAACTCGTACAGGGCTTCGAGGGTCTCCCCGTGCCTGAGCAAGAGCAACGCCATGAGGAAGCGGACCCCGGATTGATCCGGATCGAGCCGGAGCACGTCAGCCAGCTCCTGGAACGAGAGGTCGTGATGTCCCGCCCGGGCGAGGATATGGGCCAGCAGGCGATGCAGGTCGACGGAGGTGGGAGCGGTGTAGATGCCCTGCCGGACGATCCGCGCCGCTTCATCGAAGCGACCGGCCTGGAGTTCCTGCTCGACCCGCACTTTGACGGTCTTGAGGTTCATGCCGCGGCCCTCTCGAGGGCACCGAGAAAATCCGGCCATCCCGGGTACCCTGCCACCAGATCGAGGGCTCCGTCATCGTCCATCTGGAGCCCCAGGCCACGTAACAGGCAGACCAGGATGGCATGGGGTACCCGCGCCTGCAGTACGCTCACGGCCGGCAACCGGGTCAGCAGGCGCACGTGACGGCCACGAGCTCCTGACTCCATCAGCTCGAGCCATTTCCGGAACGAGGGGGCGAAGCTCGCCCGTTCGCGCTGGGGGACCTCTCCCAGCAGGGTTTCTCCGACCAGGACCTCCAGCCAGACCAGCGCGAAAGCCGTCCGATCGTCTGCCTGCATGTAGGGGTTGTATGCCGGAGTCGTGAGCAGACTCCGGCTACCCGGCGGACGCCCTTCGGCCGCGGCACAGGCCGGATCGATCAGCCGCACCCCTCCGGAGGCATCGAAGAAGATGTGCTCGGGCTTCAGGTCACCGTGAAAGGGGAGACGACCGTCGACGTGCCGCCCCGACAGTTCTGACGCGAGCCGGAGCATCCAGGCAGCCGGGACTCCTTCGCGGCGGTCGAGTCGCGCGCGCAGGTGATCGTCACCCAGGTCCTCGTAGAGGACGTAGGCGCGATCGCCGATGCGCCCGGCTGCCCGCATGACCGGAAAGATCGGATCCTGGAGCCCCCTGACGAGCATGGCCTCCCGTTCCAGCAGATCGTTGGCCGAGAGTTGCCCGGGCCCCATGCCACCGGTATGGAAGGCAACGGCCTGGGCGAATCGCTCGGCGACCGTCGCCTCTCCGTAGGCATCGGGCAAGGTCCGCTTGGCCAGCTTGAGGATGGACGGTCCCTCGGGCACCTGAACCCGGTAGGCCCGCGCGATACCCCCTTCTCCGGCGATCCCGAGGATCTCGAGGCCGTCGATGCGATCGCCCACGGCCAGCCGCTGGATGGTCGTCCTGGACTTCATGCGAGATCTCCGCGAGGGGGATGGGGATGGTAATAGCGCTGGGTCCAGGGATGCTGGAGGGCCGCGAAGGCCTGGGCAGCCGGACGCGACAGATCCACGGCGACCCGCATGTCGGGCAGATCGACCAGGTTCCAGGCATGCGGGGATGGACAGAAGGTCCCTGCATCGCCACGAACCATGGCTGACGTGAGACCGAGCTCTTCCGCCAGGACCTGGAAGAGCAAGGTCCGGTGACGGACGATCCCGCCCCCGAGCACCCGGGGGACGTCCCCGATGAGCAGGGGCTGCTGCCGCATGCGGGCCGCCGCGAGGGCCACGCGCTCCTCGACCCGCGAGATGGGCCCCCCCATCTGCTCGTGCACGTACTTCACCAGCTCCTGGAGTCGCGAGACGGGTTCCAGGGCCTCCAGGGTGGTCTGGACCCGCTGGATGTGCGCGCGCAGGGACAGGTCACAGGCGCGGTCCACCACGAGCACCTCGCGCTGCGTCGCCACCGGCCAGTAGTCGGTATCGAGCGCCGCATGGCGGCCCCCGTCCACGAAGCCATCCCAGACGTATCCCTCGAGAAGGTGGTCGCGAGCATAGGCCAGACGCTGGGCACGAGCTTCCGGAGACGGAAAGCGAAAGGGGGGCTCCCCCTCCCCGAGGAGACGATCGCGGTTCAGGCGGATCGCCACCTCGAGTGGCTCGATGCGCGTGCCATGCAGGACATGCACCACCTCGAGCCCATCCCAGCTGGCCGCCACGAGCAACCAGCCATCGACGACCGTGCCGTCGATCTCGAGGCGCAAGGTCGTGCCGGTCGGCAGGAGGTCTGGATTCCAGATCAGCGCCATCTCGAGGCGCAAGCGCTTCTGGAGCATGCCGTGGGCGCCCTCGCGCTGCAGATGCAGTTGATTTCCCTCCTGACGCACCACCGTCCATCCGGGCTCGAGATTGCCCTCGCTGCGGTAGATGCGCAGGTCCGTCCCGACTGCCACCGAAAGGGGCTGTGGGCGGGGTGATTCAGGCGCCTGTAGCGGGAGGTGCCCCCAGAGGGGCGCCACCAGAGGCGCCAGCTGGGCTGCCAGGATCTGCTTGCGTCCGACCCCGCCCTTCTCGACGAGCAGACGATCATCCTGACTGGCCAGGACGACCCAGCCGTCTTCGGCCTCACCGCTGCTCCGGGGCACGCGCACGATCGTCCCCGGAGCAAGGAGCGAGGCGTTCCAGGCCAGGAGCTCCTCGACGGAAATGCGCTTGTGAACGGGACCGGCAGGCGTGAGCCGGAAGACGTGAGCCATCCCCTGAGAAGAGGGACCGAGCAGGATCCAGTCCGGATCGAGTTCCCCCGTCGATCGGACGACCTTGACCGGCACCAGCCTCGGGAGCTCGTACCGACGCAGCATCGTGGTAGGCCGAGGGACCGAGCTCGCTGGCGCCGCGCCCCCGTTGCCCGGTAACGGAGAACCGGAGACCGCCCCCATCGGATGCGCGGCAGGCAGCTCACCTTCGATCTGGACCCCGAAGACCGAATGGATACGACCTTCCAGAACATCCTGACGGTATCTGTCGAAATGGAGCGTGTCGATCCTGGCCCACCAGGTGTCGAGCGGCGCCAGGATCTCTTCCACCCGGTCACGCCCGAGGGCCATGCCATGCGACAGGGGATCGAAGCGTACGGGACCGACCGGAGCCGGGATGTGTGTCATGGCACCACCTGAGAACCGCCCGGTGACCGCTTCTTCATATACCGCGGTGCCCGAACCTCTAACGAATGCGCCCCGGGGCGTCGTATGATCGAGCTTCCGGAAGGAGGACCGCCATGACGCTCCCGGAACGTCTTCGAGCCCTTGCACGTGGCCTCGGGCTCCGTTGCCCGCGCTGCGGGGTGGGCACCACCCATCGTCACCTGCTCAGAGCCCTTCCAGCCTGCGAGCACTGCGGGCTGAGCTTCACCCTCGAGGAAGGGGAGTTCACCGGGGGAGTGTACCTCTGCTACGGGGTGGCGGCCCTCATCTTCATCCCGGGCTTCCTCGTGACCGAACTCGTCCTCGAGTGGGACGTCATCCCCCAGCTGGTGCTCTGGATCGGCTTCGCGATCGCCTTTCCGCTGGGGTTCCAGCGCCACGCGACGGGGGCTTTCATGGCCCTGCTCTACGCCACGGGAGCCTTGCAGGACACCCCCCAGGCCATGGAACGGGAGGCCCTGTCGCGCAGGAAGCCTCCCGCCTCCTGAAGCGCCGGGATCAGACCGGGCTCGCGATCCGCGCGATCGCCGCCTCGAGCCGGGTCACGACGAGTTCGCGCCCGATGAGATACGCCGTCTCGAACATGCCCGGGCTCACGTGGCTGCCCGTGAGGGCGACCCGGGCCGGCTGGATGATGGCCGCGAGCTTGACCTCCCGCTCGGCGGCCAGACCCCGGAACACGGCCTCGATCGCTTCGGGCGTCCATTCCTCGAGCGCCGCCAGGCGCTCCTTCAGGCTCTCGAGCGCCGGAGCCGCTGCCGCGGTCAGGAACTTCGTGGCCGACTCGGGCAGCGTGACCAGTTCAGGAGTCTCGAAACAGAAGGCGGAGGCCTCGACGAGCTCGAGCAGGGTCTGGGTCCGCTCCTGGAGGAGCTTGACGACGCCCACCTGCCAGTCCGCGGTATGCCGTACCCCTAGCCAGCCGCGCTCGGCCCAGCGCTGACGGCACCAGTCGACCATCTCGTCGGCCGGCGTCTGGCGCATCCAGACCCCGTTGAGCCACTTGAGCTTGGTCGGATCGAAGACGGCAGCGGTGTCGTTGATGCCCTCGACGCTGAACTTGGCGATCAGGTCCTCCATGCTGAAGACCTCGTCGTCGCCGTGGGCCCAGCCCAGCCGCGCCAGGTAGTTGCGCAGCCCGTGAGCCAGGTAGCCGTCCTCATCGTAGGCCATCACGGAGGTCGCCCCGTGGCGCTTCGAGAGGCGCGAGCGATCCTGGCCCAGGATCATGGGAATGTGGCCGAACCGGGGCAACGCGTAGCCGAGCGCCTCGTAGATCATCATCTGCTTGGGGGTGTTCGACAGGTGGTCGTCACCTCGCAGCACGTGCGTGATCTCCATGAGCGCGTCATCGACGACGCAGGCGAAGTTGTAGGTGGGCCCCCCGTCGTTCTTGAGCAGGACGAAATCATCGAGCCCCGCATTCTGGAACGTCACGGTCCCGTGGACGAGGTCCTCGACGACCGTCACACCCTCGCCGGGCGTCTTGAAGCGGATGACGTGCGGCTCTCCGGCCTCGCGCCTCCGCCGGGCCTCGGCCGGGTCGAAGTCCCGGTAGGTTCCGGGATACCGGAAAATCTCGTTGCGGGCGGCCGCCTGCTCACGCAGCGCGTCGAGTTCTTCTTTCGTGCAGAAGCAGGGGTAAGCGTGTCCGGAGGCGATGAGGCGCTCGGCATGCTCGCGGTAGAGGGCGCCCCGCTCGGACTGAACGTAGGGTGCGTGCGGCCCGCCCACGTCCGGGCCCTCGTCCCAGGTCAGGCCGAGCCAGCGCATCCCGACGAGGATCGCTTCCAGAGATTCCTCGGTCGAACGGGCGACGTCGGTGTCCTCGATGCGAAGAATGAACTGACCACCGGCCTGCCGGGCGAGCAGCCAGTTGAACAGGGCCGTGCGGGCCCCTCCGACGTGCAGGTAACCGGTGGGACTCGGAGCAAAACGGACACGCATGGACGGAACCTCGCTGGACGACGATCGACACTTCATCTTACCAGGGGACGGACCACCAGGCGTCCCTTGCAGGGCCGCGCAGGCGGCCTCAGGATGGGAACGTGTCGCATCCCGAGGCCTCGAACTCCGAAATCCCTGCCCCCCCCTCGCGCCATCCCGAGGGGTATCCCGAACGCCTGGGGGCCGAAGTGCTCCTCCGGGACGGCAGCCTGGGGCGCCTCGTCGGAGCCCGGAGCGACTCGTGGTGTGTGCTCCGGGGAGGACATCTGCCGCGGCGTTTTCAGGTGCCCGTCGATCAGCCCGGAACCTGGGATGAGGTTCACCGACGGTGGGTACTCGACGTCACGCTCCTCGACGCGCTGGCATGGCCCGACCCGGGCCCCCACGAACCCCTGACCCGCTCGATCCTGCGCCTGGTGACGAGTCCCCTGTGGGCACCGGGGGCGGTTTTTCAGCGCCTGTGGGGCCGCCGGCGCCAGCATTTCCAGCAGAACCTGGTCACGAGCTTGCGGGCGAGATCCCGGCTCCAGGAACCCTGAGCTTCAGGCCTCGCCGCGCACAGCCTTCCAGAATGCCTCGTTCGGCACGACTCCTGCATCGTCATCCGACCACTCCGGACGCAGCCGATCGACGAAAGCCATGCCCAGGTCTCCCCGGTTCTTGACCGGCAATTTTCCCCGATCCTCGCAGAGAAAGTACGGTTCGATGACCCGGAACACGGTCTCGGACACGTTGACCCGCCCCGGCTGGCCGTTCGACTCCATGCGCGAGGCGATGTTGACGGTATCGCCCCAGACATCGAAGGCCGTCCGCTCGCGACCAATCATGCCCGCCACGAGCGGGCCCGAGTGCAGACCTATCCGGAGCTGCCAGACGGCTCCCCCCTCCCGATGGGCCGCGTCCGCGGCGAGCCGGACGACCGCCTCGCGGAATCCGAGGGCCGCCACCACGGCCCGGAAAACGTGGGCCGGATCGAATACGGGCACGCCCGCGACGGCCATGTAGGCATCGCCGATGGTCTTCAGCCGCTCGAGGCCGGTCTGGCGAACCACCGCGTCAAACGCACCGAACAGGCGTTCCAGTTCCTCGACGAGGACCTCGGGCGGCATCCGACTGGCCACGGCCGTGAAGCCGACGAGATCCGTGAACAGCACGGTGGCCGCCTCGACCCGACGGGGACGAACCGCCCCGTGCAGCTTGAGCTCTTGCACGACCGGGGCAGGCAGAACGGTATGCAAGATCCGGTCCGTCGCCACGGCCTCCGCCGCTTTCACCCCCATCTCCAGGTCCCGTCGCCGGATGACTTTCAGGTCGGCTTGCCAGGCCCGGTCACGGTCCAGACGCTCGAGGAAATGGTGGTAGGCCCGCTCCTGATCCCCGAGCTCGGCCGCGGCACGAGCCTGGAGTTCCAGGGCCTCGAGTTCGGAGGATGGCGAGATGGCCTGCCGGGCGAGCCTCAGGGCTTCTCCGGAGACCTCCCGAGCTGCCGCCGCCTCGCGCCGCGCCAGGTGGCATCGTGCCTGGATGAGCAACCCCTGGACGAGCATGTCGGCCACCCCGTGCGTGCGTGCGGTTTCGACACACTCCGTGGCGTGGGCCAGCGCCGCCTCGAGGTCGGCTGGCCCGTCGACCTCGAGGAGACTCAACTCGGCCAGGGTGCGGCTCACACCGGCCACCCCACGCATCGACCCCACGGCGGCCCATTGTTGCCGGGCTCGGAGGAAACTGTCACGTGCCTCGGTGAGGCGCCCCAGGTCGAGCAGGGCAAAGCCTCGGGTGATCGCACAGCGCGCGAGACCGTTCAGGATCCCGAGTGCCTCGAAGTGGGGCCAGGCTTCCTCCACCCCGGCGATCGCCGCTTCCGGATCGCCGACGACGCCCTGAACATAGGCGATCGCATGGATGGCCCAGGCCTCGGCGCGACGCTCCCCGGATCGTCTCGCCATTTTCAGGGCGAGATGCGCATACTCGAGGGCCCGGGCATGGTCCTCGAACTGGTCGTGGACGCTCACCAGGATCTCGTAGGTCCGGGAGAGACCCGTCGGATCGTCGAGCACCTCGAAGCGGATCCGGGCGGCTTCTGCGTGGTCCAGACAGTCGTGCCAGGCCCCTCGCATCCGGGCCCGGAAGGCCAGCACACCGTGCGCGTGGGCCTCGACGTCCAGGCAATCGAACTGGCTCACCAGCGCGAGGGCTTCGCGCACGAGTGCATCCGATCGCGGTTCGATGGCGGTTTCCCAGGCCAGTTCGACCAGGGCCCGGGCGAGTTCAGGACCCGGATCCCGTGCCCTGAGGTGTTCGAGGCGGGCTTCCAGGGTCTGGAAGGTCGGTGACGGCACGTCTGCCCTCCTGGATGAACACCGGTGGATGGAAGCCCCATCGATCATCCGGGAAAAGGAAGTGGGCGGTGAGGGACTCGAACCCGCGACATCCTCGGTGTAAACGAGGCGCTCTACCAGCTGAGCTAACCGCCCGTGCCGTCATGTTAGCACGCCGAGGCGGTGCGCCACGGCCTGGTGGATCAGGTCGGCCACGAGAACCGAGACGGCATTCGGGCGATTGTCGAAGCAAGGGATGACGACCAGATCGCGCGCCCCGAGACGGGCGGCGACGGCCAGTGCGGGATCGTTGGTGTCCATCAGCGCGATGGTCGGGAGACCGGCATTGATCGCCGCCCCGGCGTGACCGTGGTCGGCGATCACGAGATCGACAGTCCCCGTCCGGGCGGAAAGGAGGGCTTCCATCGCCCGGGTACCGTGGCCATGCAGGATGCCGCAGGTGTCACTCGTGACCGCCACGTCTCCCAGCATGTCGAGCACCCAGTCGACTCCCACCGTCGCCCCCACGGGCCCGGCCACCGGACATCCCCCCAGGGCGGCGAGATGAGCGGCCAGCCGCTGATAGCACGTCAGTAGGGCCCCGGGATGCCCGGTCCCGAAAGCCATCCGGGCTCCCGGGCGGGCTCTCAGGACGCGCTCGATCAGGGCGGCTGCGGCCCAGATCCCGGCCACGGTCCGTTCCGGGGCGATGAAGCCGTCCCGTTCCCGGAAGGCTTCCGCCCCCTCGAGGCCGCACGACTCGGCCATCAGGGCCACGACCCCCTCCTCGTCGAGCATCCCCAGCGCCAGGGCCCGGTGCACGAGACCGATGCCGAACGTGTAGAACGACACCCCCTCGAGCATCTGGCGCACCGCACGCAGATTGGCGTCACGGGAATTCGGGACCCACCCCGCGAGACCTGCCCGCTCGAGTGCTTGCGGCCACACCGTTCGATCCATCACGAGAACCCTCCTGCGGGAACCAGGACGCCTTGTTCGAGGCGCGGCTACGCATGACCTCGGCCACGTCTGCCAGATGGGAGGCGACCCAGCGCTGGACGGGGTTAGCCCGGATCCGCGCGCGCAGCCAGGCCTGACGCGCCCTCCTCTCCCGGCGGGACATCCGGAAGGCCTGCTCCATCCGGGACACCATCCCGACGAGGTCGAAGGGGTGAACGGGCAAGGCGCCAGGAACCAGTTCATGGAAGGCACCGGCCGCCTCCGACAGCAGCAGCACGCCGTCGCGACGGTTGACGAGCGGTCCCTCCTTGGCGACGAGATTCATGCCGTCCGCCAGAGAATTCACGAGCAGCAGATCGTAGTGCCGGAGGCAGGCCAGGGCGCGTTCCGGGCTGTGAACATGGGACAGGCGCACGGGATTGCCCGGAAAACGGCGATTGATGCGAGACGCGAGTTCCTGCACCTGGGCCAGGTGGTCCCGGTAGAGACTCGCCCCGAGCCGGCATGCCGGCATGACTCCCCAGAACCTTACCTCCCCGGCCCGCGGGGGAACGGATTCGAACCAGAGTTCCAGGGCTCTCAGGGAGCGGAGCAGATTCTTGCTCGGATCCACCCGGGCCACCTGGACGACGTTGTAGCCGGTCCCGAGCCCCTGCTGGACGAGTTCGGATTCGAGGCGCCGGACGGCCGGGCCACGGGCCTCCCGGCAGAGGGCCTCGGGATCCACCGAGATCGGATACGCCCGGACATGAACGGGCCGCCCCGCCCAGACGAGTTCCGGAGAGCCCGGGTGGCCGATGGCACCTGCGAGTTCCCGGGCGGCCTGCCGGAACTGTTCGGCGAAGCGCGGGACGTGAAATCCCACGATGTCGCTCGCGAGCAAACCGCCGAGAAGGGCACGTCGCACGGCATCCGGGAGCATGCGCCACGCGTCCACCGAGGGCCAGGCTACATGGGTGAAGTGGAGCAAGACGGCCTCGGGAACCAGTTCCCGCAACAGTCCGGGCAGCAGGTACAGGTGATAGTCGTGGATCCACACCACGGGCTGGCGGCCGTCCTGCCGCAACAGCGCAGCGATCGCACGGGCGAAGGCCAGATTGACCTCCCGGTAAGCCTCCCAGGCCTGCCACGTCGCGGGATCGAAGTCCGGATGCACGGGGGCGTGGGTGAGTCCATGCTGGAGAAACCAGAGCAAGGAGTTCGAGAACCCGTCATAGTAGGCCGAGAAGCGCTCGCCCTCGATCGGGACGCTCACGAGCCTCGCAGGAAAATCGGACAGCCTCCCCCGGGCCTCCTCGACCCCGGGCTCGAGCCCCAGCCGTGAGGACACCCATGTCACAGGCACGAGACTCGTCAGGGAAGCCAGGGCGGTCACCAGTCCGCCCTGGCCTCGCCTCGAGCCGGCGCTCCCCTCGGTGCGCTCGAGAGGACCCCGGTTGGAGACGATCACCAGGTGCGTGTCGGCGAGTTCCTGGCGCCAGAGCCTCCTGACGGCATCCCGGCATTCGCGGGTGATGCGATGCAAGCAGCCCCCCGATCCGGCCCCTCTGGATGGAGCCCGCTGGACCCTAGCACCCCCTCGCCCCGGTCACAAGGCACGGACCCGTCATCGACCACGGACGAAACATCCGGTCCAGGTTGCGCTCGTCTCGCAGGCCCCACGGGAGCCAGGATGAGGGTCGCGGTCGCCGCAATGGCTCCGTGCCGCCACGGCGCAGCCCGGCACCGGGGCGGGAGGAGGCCCGTTTGCGCATCGCCCTGCTCGCCCCGCTGGTGCACCCGGTCCCCCCCCCTGGATACGGTGGGACCGAACGGGTCGTGGACACGCTGGGAAGGGCCCTCCAGGCCCTGGGACACGAGGTCACGCTTTACGCGGCGGGCGATTCCAGGACCACCCTGCCCCTTCGATCCTATGTGCCCCGCTCGATGGCCGATCTGGCGCGCCGCGATCGCGAGGGCTACGAGCACCTCGAACGACGCCACGTCGCCTGGGTCCTCGAACAGTCGTCGAACTTCGACGTCATCCATGACCACACGAAAACGAGTGGGGTGCTGCTGGCCGGGAATTCCGGGGCGCCGGTCCTCACGACGCTGCATAACGACCTGACGCCGGGGAGGCGAGAGATCTACGAGGCGCATCCCGGCCATGCCTTCGTCGCCCTGTCGCGCTTCCAGGCCCTGCGGGCCGCCCCGCTGCGGATCGTCGAGGTCGTCCCGAATGGCCTCGATCTGAGCGAGATCCCGGTACCGGGGGCCCTGTCCGGCCCTCGCCGCGGGCCCCTGCTCTTCCTCGGGCGCCTGTGCCCGGACAAGGGGCCCGATCTCGCGGTGGAGGTCGCCCGGCGCATGGCCCTGCCCCTGGTGCTGATCGGTCAGGTCGATCCTGCTCACGACACCTGGTTCCGGGAGACGGTCCTCCCGCACATCGACGGGCGTCGCATCCGGTGGCTGGGTGAGGTCGGAGGGGCACGCAAGTGGCGGTGGCTGGCCCGTGCCCGCTGCGTGCTCTTCCCCGTACGCTGGCCCGAGCCGTTCGGTCTCGTGATGCTCGAGGCGATGGCCTGCGGAACCCCCGTGGTAGCGCTCGCGGCAGGGGCGGTGGGGGAGGTCGTGGCCCACGGGATCAGCGGCTGGATCGCCCGGGACGTGCGCGGTCTCGTGGCGGGGGTAACTCGTACCGCCACGCTGTCCGCCCGGGAATGTCGGGAGTGGGTCGAGAGCCGCTTCAGCGCCGGCCGCATGGCCCTCGGCTACCTCCAGGCCTATCACAAGCTCCTCGAGAGCCACCGGTGAGCAGGGTGGACACCGAAGAAGGGACGGGGCGTTGGTCGGCTGGCTGACCGTGCTGATCGTGGCCACCGTTGCCGGACTGTTCGGCGAGGCCCTGATCCCGGCCAGGCTGCCGGGGGGATGGGGCGGGGGGGCACTCGCCGCGCTGCCCGGCGCCCTCCTCGGAGGGTACGGGGCGGGACACCTGGGCTGGCACTGGGGCCCCGTCATCGGTTCGCTGGCCGTGATCCCGACCATGGCCGGCGCAGCCCTGGCCGAGTGGTTGTTCGGCTGGTGGGTGACGCACCGTCCCCCCCCTCGACCGAGATCCTGAGAGGAGCCCCCCGGATGCCCGAAACGAGCTGGCAAGATGCCCTCGAGATGGCCCTGACGGGTGCCATGGCCGAGACGATAGCCGCCCTGCCCCGGCTGACCGGAGCCCTGCTCCTGCTGGTCGCGGGCTGGTTCCTGTCGGCGCTGGTGGCCCGGGCGACCGACCGGGGCCTCGAGGCCCTCCGGCTACCCGACTGGCTGGCCCGGTGCGGGATCGAGACGGCGATCGCCCGTTCCGGCATGCGCCTGGAACCGCGGGAACTCCTCGCCGGTCTCGTCCGTTGGGGCACATTCCTGCTGGCAGCCGCGGGAGCGATGGACGTGATGGGGATCTCCGGTCTGGCCAGCACCCTCACGACGCTGGCCACCTACCTGCCGGGCGCGGCGAGCGCCATCCTGCTGCTGATCCTTGGCCTGACGCTTGCCCGGGCAGTGGAGGAGACGGTGCGGGAATCGGGGATACCGGGACCACCGGGACTGACCACCTGGCTCCGGCGCCTCATCCTCGCCCTGGTGGGGCTGGCATGCCTGAGCCAGCTGAGGCTCGTGCCACCTCTGCTCCAGGTGATCGTCGCGATCCTGCTCGCGACGGCCGGGCTCGGCCTGGCGATCGCCGCAGGGGCTGCCCTGCAAGAGAGTCTGGCGAGTCTGATCCAGGGCCGGACCTGGCTACGGAACTGCCAGGTGGGAGACGTCCTGAGCTGGCAGGCCCGGGACGGGGAGGTTTCCGGTGGTCGGATCGAAAATCTCGATCCGACCACCATGCGCCTCCGCACGCCCACGGGCCTGCTGGTCGTTCCTTATCGTGCACTGGCCGGTCGTCCCGTCGAGATCCGGTCGACCGACGCCTCGGCTCACTCCACGGCGGGTTCGGCCGCGTCGGCATCCAGTTCGGACGGTTCCGACTTCTTGCTCTCGAGGTCGGTCACGACGGACGTGGCCCGGGAGCTCGAATCGTCCTGACCGAGCGCCACGCCGACGCCTGCCTTCGCGTCGGAGGCCTCGATCGAGTGCTTGCCCGCGGCATCGCGAGACAGGTTGACCGTCACCTGGGTCCCGTCGAACTTGGTGATGGTGCCGGTCCCGCTCATCGAGCCGTCGGCCTCGTGACGCCGGACCCACACGACCTTCCGCGTGGCACCATCCGACTTGCGCGTGACGACCGCGCTGTAGGTCGAATCGACCGAACCGTCCTCGTTGAAGACGCGCTCGAAGTCCGCCTTGAAGGCGCCCTTGTCGAGTTCGCGGGAGGCCTTCCCCTCGACCTTGAGCGGCGAACCATCCTCATCGAGCGTGCGCGTCAGCTCGTGCGCCTCGCTCGACTTGCCCCGCGGTACGGCACGCTTGCGAAGCTGCTCGCGAACCTTCTGGCCCCCGATCTGCTTTTCGGATTCCAGGTCCTGTTCGGGACCGGGCTTGATCCGGCTCTTGAGGCGATCGAGCTTCTCCATGCCCTGCTTCATCTTCGCGATCCCCTGCTGGAAGGCAGGAGGCTTGGGTGCGCCGGGCTTCATGGGAACGCGAGCGCCAGGGCCTCCGGCCGCGGATGGCCCGATCTGCCCCGGAAGGGCCTGGGTGGTGAAGCTGAGGCCATCAAGCGAGTTGTAGTCGAAGGTGGAAACGGTCTGGAGGTTGGCGAGCAGGTCCTGGGCGAGTTGACTGCCCGCGAGGCGCTTGGCCTCGCTGAGCAGGTTCGAGGACGGAAGGCCCTCGCAGGCCGAGGTCATGAGCGCCAGAGCCAGCAGGGGGACCCAGCGAGATACCAGACGAGATTTCACGGAAGCACTCCTTTCGAGCGGCAACATGGTTACCTTAAACCCGGCTCGATTGGAGATCATTCGCCTGCCGGCGTAGGCAATCTTGCCTAGCGAGGTCGGGCCCGGAGCTGGAGGCCGAGATCGGGCTCGTAATTACCGAACCGCGCCCGGGTGTCGTCGCGACTGGCGCGATGAGTGCCCGTGACCGCGTCGAAGAGGCCCTGCGCCGTGGTCGGCAGGATGCGGACCGGGCGTCCCAGCGCGTCCTCGACGTCGCGCACGCAGAGGTCGTCGAGGAACACCTCCGTCCCGGCCTTGAGCATGATGTCCGGGATCCAGAGCTCGCCGGCTCCCTCTCGCAGCCGGGGTTCGTCGATGAGATCCTGCCCCGTGAGCAGACCCGTCACCGTGATGAGATCCCCCCAGAATCGGCTGGGCACGTCGACGAGTTGCAGGTCGCACCCCTCGACCCGGGTGAGGTCCTCGAAGAGCGGAGCCAGGAGATGCCGAGCCGCCTTGCCCGTGACGACCTGTGCCCGCACGGGACTGGGGAGGACCGCCGGCAGCTTGCGGGCGAGCTTTTTCCATTCCCAGCCGAGGAGTGCCCCACCGCCGACGCCGTCCTGGACGTTCTCGAAGTCCCCGTAGTGAGAAGCCCGCGGGAGCGGTACCTCCCCGAGCACGTAGAATTCATCCGAGAGCTGGACGATGGCCTCGTCCCACTCGGCCTTGAGCCGCTTCTGCCAGGGCTTGATCTGCTGGATGACATCCCGACACCACTCCGGCGTGGGGGCATCGATGTGGGGCAACCCCAGGATCTCACGATAGCGGTTCAGGGCAACGGGCACGATGTTGATGCTGAGCAGGTCCGGGAGATAGCGTTCCGTCAGCTCCCGGACGGTCCGGTCGAGCTGGTGGCCATCGTTGATGCCCGGCATCAGGACGATCTGGGCATGGAACTGGAGCCCGGAGCGCTGCATCCGATCGAGTTGCTCGAAGAGTAGCCGCCCGCGCGGCTGCTGGAGGATGCGCGCCCTCAGCTCGGGATCCGTCGCATGCACTGACACGTAGAGCGGCGAGAGTCGCAGGCGCTCGATGCGCTGCCACTCGCGCTCGGGAAGGTTGGTGAGCGTGACGAAGTTGCCCTGCAGGAACGACAGGCGATAGTCGTCGTCCATGATGTAGAGGGATTCCCGCATGCCCTCGGGCTGCTGCAGGATGAAACAGAAGTTGCAGCGATTGGCACAGACGCGGATGTGGTCGAAGACCGCGTCCTGGAAGGAGAGCCCGAGATCGGCATCGATGTCCTTCTCGATCTGACGGGTGTGGTGCTCGCCCTCCCTCTGGAAGACGAGCTCCAGCCGATCGTCGGCCATCTGGTACCGATAGTCGATCAGGTCCGAGAGCTCCTGACCATTGATGGACAGGAGGATGTCCCCAGCGAGAAGCCCCGCCTGGTCGGCGAGGCTTCCGGGGATGACCTGAGTGACGATTCCGCCTCGGGCCACCGGGCGCTTACTCCTCGGACCCCTCGTTGAGGTCACGCAGCGACAGCGAGATCCGCTTCTCTTCGGGGCGGAAGCGCTTGATGAGGGCGCGGACGGTCTGGTCGACCGTGACGACGTCCTCAGGCTTCACCTGACGCTCGGACATCTCGGCGGTGGGCAGCAGGGCCTCGACGCCGGGGACGATCTCGACGAACGCGCCGAAGCTGGCGAGCTTCGTCACGCGGCCGTTGATGACCTGGCCCTCGGAGAAACCGCTGAGGGTCGTCCAGGGATCTTCCTTGAGCTGCTTGAGCGACAGCGAGATCTTGTGGGCCTCGCGGTCGACCTTGAGGACCTTGAGCGTGAGCTCGTCACCGATGGCCAGCTCGTCATCCGGCTTCTTGATGCGCTCCCAGGAGATTTCGGAGATGGGCAGCAGGCCATCGATGCCGCCGAGGTCGATGAATGCGCCGAAGTCGGCGATGCGAACGACCTTGCCGGTGACGATCTGACCGACCTCGAGGTTGGCCAGGATCTCGGCACGCTTGAGGCCCTTCTCCTGCTGGAGCGCCTGGCGGTGCGAGAGGATCAGCTTGTTACGACGCTGATCGACCTCGATGATCTTGAGCTGCAGCTCTTCGCCGACGAGCTCCTCGTGCTGGCCCTTGGTGCGCAGCTGCGACGCGGGGACGAAGCCACGGAGCTTGTAGGCATCGACGATCACGCCGCCCTTGACGACACCCGTGACGCGAGCGCCGATGATGCGCTCGTTCTCGTAGTCGTCGATGGCGAGCTTCCAGCCGCGGGCCTGATCGACGCGACGCTTCGAGAGCGAGATGCCCTCTTCGTCGTCGATGCGGATGACGAACACTTCGAGTTCGTCACCAGGCTTGACCACCTGGCGTGCATCCTGGACCGGAATGGCCGACAGCTCCTTGCGAGAGATGGTGCCTTCCGTCTTGCCCCCCACATCGACCAGGACCTCGTCCCGTTCGACCGAGACGACGTATCCGTTGATGATGTCGCCCGGCTGGACGTCACGGAACGTGCTCTCGTAGTTGGGCACTTCCACGTCGGCTTCGATCGTGGCAAACTGACCCGCTTGCGTCATGAAATGAATCCCCTAATCACCTGCACCTGGCCGGCCCGGGCCCCGGGAACGCGATGACCGCGACCTGCAAACCTGAAACCGGAAATCAGATCGTATCATCCGATCAGAACGCATGGCAAGCCGCCACCCCCCCGTGGTCCGGCCACCGGAGCGCCGGAACGCTCACCCGATGATCCAGGGACGGAGCTCGCTTTCGAAGCCGGGATACGAGGTCTCGACGCACGCGACGTCCTCGATCCGGACGGGGCGATCGGCCACCAGCCCGGCGATCGCCGCCATCATGGCGATCCGGTGATCACCGTGGCTGGTCGCCTCGCCGCCCGTGAGCCTCCCCCCACCCTCGATGACGAGACCATCCGGGGCCTCGGCGAGGCGAGCCCCGAGCGCCCCGAGCTCCCGGGCGACGGCATGAAGCCGATCCGACTCCTTGGCCCGGAGATCGGCGGCATCGCGCACCACGGTGGAGCCCTCGGCACAGGCAGCCGCGAGGGCGAGCACCGGAATCTCGTCCAGCAACCGGGGCACGAGTCCGCCCGCGATGAGCGTTCCGCGCAGGTGGGCGGCCCGGACCCGGAGATCCCCGACGGGCTCGCCGCTCACCTCGCGCTCGTTCAGCACGGTGAGATCTGCCCCCATGGCCCGCAGGACGTCCAGCCCGCCCGTCCGGGTCGGGTTCAGCCCCACGTTCCGCAGCAGGCAGTCCGAGCCAGGCACGAGCGTGGCCGCGACGATCCAGAACATCGCACTCGACACGTCGCCCGGGACCGTCACATCGCCCCCCCGGAGCTCATCGCCCCCCGTCAGGCACCAGGTCTGCCCCTCGCGCCGGAGGGAAGCCCCCATCGCGAGCAGCATGCGCTCGGTGTGGTCGCGGCTGGGGACGGGCTCGAGCACGCGGGTCTCGCCTCGCGCATGCAAACCTGCGAGCAGGAGGGCACTCTTCACCTGGGCACTGGCGACGGGGGCCGGATGATCCACCCCCGTCAGGGCCGTTCCTTCGATGACGAGGGGAGCCAGTCGCCCACCTCGCCGGCCCGTGATCCGGGCCCCCATGGCCCGCAGCGGTTCGACGATGCGCGCCATGGGACGCGCGCGCAGCGACCCGTCGCCCGAGAGAACGTGCAATCCCGGTACCCCCACGAGCAGTCCCGAGAGCAGGCGCATCGTCGTGCCGGAATTGCCGGCATCGAGCACGTCCCCGGCCTCGTGCCAGGCCTCGAGCCCCTGCCCGTCCACAAGCCAGTCCGGTCCGTCGAGGCGGACGGACACGCCGAGAGCCTCGAGAGAGGTCCGGGTCGCCAGGCAGTCGGCACCGGCCAGACCGTTGATGATACGGGTCGTCCCGCGGGCGATCGCCCCCAGGAGCAGGGCCCGATGCGTGATGGACTTGTCGGGTGGGACGTCGAGGGTCCCCATCAGAGGCTTGCCGCGCGCGACGGTCCAGCTCAGGACATCAGCTCTTCGCGCCACTTGCCCACGCTCTCGAACATCGACTCGAGCCCGACCGAGATCTCGCTCTGGAGCATGATCTCGAACTGGGACAGCTGGTAACGCATCGCCACGATGGCATGCAGCAAGGCATCCCGATTGGCGATGCAGATGTCTCGCCCGAGGATGGGATTGGACATCGCGAGGCGGGTGGTGTCCCGAAACCCTGCCGCGGCGACCTTGCGGAGATCCGGGATCTCTTTCATCGAGCCCTGCGCGACCCGCGCGACGGCCGTGGCCATCAGGAAGGGCAGATGCGAGGTGTACGCCACGGCCAGGTCATGCGCCGACGGCTCCATCTCGACCCACTGGGCCCCGAGCGGCGCGAACCAGCGACGGAACGTGGTCATGGCCTTCCGTTCAGCCTCGCGCTCGGGCGTCCAGACATACGTGCAGCCCTGGAAGAGGTCCGCCGAGGCGTGGGACAGGCCCCGCAACTCGGAGCCGGCCATCGGATGCCCGCCCACGAATCGACCCTGGGGAAGGATCTGGGTCGCCACCTTGCAGATCTGTCCCTTGACGGAGCCTACATCCGTGATGAGGGCCTTCGCCGGAGCCTGACGGGCAACGTCCCGGAGCACGTCGGACAGTCGCCCCAGCGGGACGGCCAGGACGACCCCGTCCGCCTTCTTCAGGGCTGCCGACAGGTCGGAGGTGGCCTCGATACCGAGCGCGCGAGCCTCTTCCACGACCTCCGGAGCGACATCCACGCCCACGACGTCGTGCGCCTCGCGCAGGGCGAGAGCCAGCGAACCCCCGATGGCTCCGAGTCCCACGATGCAGATGCGCGCCATCCCGTCCTCCGTCCACGCCCGGCCTCTCCCCCGAGGGCCTTGCCTTATTCTAGCGCAGGGGGCGGCCCCGGGGGGACACGGTCGGCCAAGGAAGCAGCACGTCTTTTTTATCAGAAATAATTGCGTTACCATGTATTCATGATCAAATGGCAACGAATCCTGGCCCGCGTGACCCCACCGCCCGACCCGGGACGCCTGGTCCACCATCGCCTGCTGAGCACCCTCTACCAGACGGCCTGTGCCGTCTGTCGGGTCCCCCGGGACGGACCGCTCTGTCCCGAGTGCCACCGGGGCCTCTGGCGCGAGACCCGACGGGCGGTGGGGGACGAGGTGCTCCTGCCCGGGTCTCCCATCCGGGGATGGAGCCTGGGTGCCTACCGGGGACGGCTGCGTCGGTGCATCCGCGCCCTGAAATTCGAGGGCGCCCTGGAACTCGCTCACGCGCTGGGTCGACGTCTGGCCGAGACCGTTCCGGACGACCTGCTCCCGGAAGGAGCCGTGATCGTGCCCGTCCCGATGCACGTGGACCGTCGCCGCGAGCGAGGCTTCGATCACGTCGCCCCGCTGGCCTGGCAGCTCGCCCGGCACCGGGGCCTCCCGTCGGACGGCCGGTTGCTCGAGCGCACGCGCTCGGCTCCGTCTTCCCCCCACCAGAGTCGAGCGGCTCGCCAGAGCCGCGTCCTGGGGGCCTTCCGCCTGGCGCCGGGGAAATCAGCCCCCGCGAGCGTCGTCCTCGTCGACGATGTCTGGACGACGGGAGCCACTGCCCGGGCCGTTCTCGGGACCCTGCGCGAGGCAGGAGTGGCGGACCTGACCTTCGTGGCGCTGGCGCGAGCCCTGCCCGGTCCCCTAGAATGCCCCCATGCTGAATCTCGATCTGACCGGTAAGAGAGCCCTCGTGGCCGGGGTGGCGGACGACGCGGGCTATGGCTTCGCGATCGCCCGGGCGCTGGCCGCGGCCGGTGCCGAGGTCTCGGTGGCCTGCTGGCCTCCGGCGCTCGGTATCTTCACGAAGCTGCTGGAGCGCGGCAAGCTGGACGGGTCCCGGAAGCTGCCGGACGGCCGGCTGCTGACCTTCCAGGAGGTGCTGCCGCTCGATGCCGGCTTCGACACCTGGGACGACGTGCCCGAGACGCTCCGCGAGGACCGTCGCTACCGGGAACACGGCGACTTCACCATGCAGGGCCTGGCCGACCGCCTCGCCGGCCCCGCTGGCGAACCCGTCCTCGACATCGTGGTCCATAGCCTGGCCAACGGCCCCGAGGTCAAGAAGCCCCTCCTCGAGACCTCGAGAGCCGGCTACCAGGTGGCCGTGGGCGTCAGTGCCTACTCGTGGGTCTCGATGCTCCAGCGCCTGGGGCCGCTCGTCCGGCCGGGGGGAGCCTTCGTCTCCCTGAGCTACCTCGCAGCCGAGCGCGTCATCCCGGGCTACGGCGGCGGCATGAGTTCGGCGAAGGCTGCCCTGGAGAGCGACACGCGCGTACTGGCCTACGAGGCCGGCCGGCGCTGGGGACACCGGGTCAACGCGATCTCGGCGGGCCCGCTGGCTTCACGAGCGGCCTCGGCGATCGGCATCATCGAGGCCATGATCGACCATGCAGCTACCCAGTCGCCGCTCACGACCCCGCTCACGGCCGACGACGTCGCCCACGCCGCAGCCTTCCTGTGCAGCCCCCTGGCTGCCGGCATCACGGGCGAGGTGCTGCACGTGGATCGGGGGTATCACGCGATGGGTGGGCCGGCCCCCGAGGCCTGAAGCTCCCACCCCGGCTCAGCAAGCCGCGGAGACGAGGGCACCGATGCGAGCGGCATCGAGATCGTCTCGCTCGCCCAGCGGCAGCACGCCTCGAGCGATGAGTTTCCGGACGACCTCCTCCGAGGGATTCTCCGAGAGGCCATACGCCGACAGACGCGTCGGAACCCCGACCGACTCGAAGAAGGCGCGGGTTCCGGCGATCGCCGCATCGATGCGCTCGTCGTCGGAGCCGTCCCGGATGCCCAGCACCCGCTCGGCATACTGCAAGAGCTTGGCCCGCTTGCCCTCGCGCTGCGCCTCCAGGACGGCCGGCAAGATCACGGCCAGGGTCTGACCGTGGTCGAGGCCGTGAAGGACCGTGAGCTCGTGCCCGATGGCATGCGTGCTCCAGTCCTGGGGCACCCCGACCCCGACCAGACCCTGGAGGGCGACGGTGCAGCACCACATGAAGGAGGCGCGTGCCTCGTAGTCCGTCGGGTCGGCCAGGGTTCGCGGCCCGACCTCGATCAGGGTCTGCAGGATGGCCTCGGCCATCCGGTCCTGCAGGAGCGCCCCGACGGGATACGTCAGGTATTGCTCCATGACGTGGGTGAACCCGTCCACGATCCCGTTGCCGACCTGACGGGGCGGGAGCGAGAACGTCGTCTCGGGGTCCAGGATCGAGAATCTCGGAAACAGGAGTTCGCTGAAGAACGCCAGCTTCTGACGGGTGTCGTCCCGCGAAACCACCCCGGCGCGGTTCATCTCCGACCCCGTCGCGGGGAGCGTCAGCACGGCGCCGAGCGGCACGGCCGACCGGATGGGAGCCTGTTCCGAGCAGATGGTCCAGGGGTCTCCTTCGAAAGGGATGGCCGCCGCGATGAACTTGGTCCCATCGAGGACCGACCCGCCCCCCACGGCCAGCAGGAAATCGACCTGCTCGGCCCGGGCGAGCTCGACGGCGCGCATGAGCGTGGGGTATCGCGGATTGGGCTCGATGCCGCCGAACGTGAGGACCTCGAAGCCTTCGAGAGCCTGCATGACCTGGTCGTACACCCCGTTGGCCCGGATGCTGCCGCCCCCGCAGGTCATGAGCACACGGGCTCCCGCGGGCACCTCCTGGGCGAGGTGGGCGATCTGCCCGCGGCCGAAGCGGATCTTCACGGGATTGCGATGGACGAAGTTTTCCAAGGACGACCTCTCCTCCTGGCGAAAGGGCCGGGGCACTCCAGCCTACGCGCCTGACGGGTCCCGCGGCAAGGCAGGGGGGGAAAGCCTGATTGAGGGCCCCTCGCGCGGGTATATTTGGGCCATCCATCCTGACGGAACTTGGCGACTGACGCGACACTTCCGGACGTGACGAGCGAGACCTCCATGCCCCTGCCGACCTCCAGATACCTGGTTCCCATGATCGCGACCGTCGCGACGCTGACGGCCTGCACCCAGGCAGCCACGGCTCCCGGTCCGGCCTCACCCGTCTCGACACAGGCACCCCGGCCGTCCGATCCCGGCACCCCGGACACGACCTCCAGGGCCACCATCACCGGTGTGGCCGTGGCCCCGATCGACCAGCTCACGACGGTGGCCCCCCTGACCACCGTCGCCCCGGTCGCCCCGGGCGATTCGGCCATGCTGACCACGGTGGCCCCCCTGACCACCGTCGCCCCCTTCCGGGTTCAAGACGCCCCGCCCCGGCATGCGTACGTGCCCGGGGCGACCATCAGCGTCCTCACCACGCGCTTCGAACCCCTGGCCACGTTCCCCTTGAGCCGGACGGACGCCAGCGGCAGTTTCCGTCTCGAGATCCCGGCCGGACGCCCCCTGTTCCTGAACGTCGACTTCGGAACGGTGAAGCGGCTCTGCCTGTTCGCTTACGTGAAGGCCGACCCCGGCTCCACCCGGCGCATCCATGTCAACGTGCCGACGACGCTGGCCGCGACCCTCGTGCGAAACAAGTTCAAGGATGCCCCCGGAATCGAGCGCCTGGACTGGGACCTCATGACCCAGCTGACCGAGAAGATCCCGCTCGACACGATCCCGGACCTGTCCAGCGAAGGGGACGTCCTCGCCCACTCGCAGGCCCTCAAGACCCGGGCTCCGCTGCTCGCTGCTCTGCTGAAAACGATCGAGACCCTCCTGAGTCGCTGATCGAGGAGGTCCCATGTCTGCCGTCGTCAGCGGAAAAGCCACGTACTTCGATGGCCTGCGCGCCGAGGCGCGCGAGGTCGCGGTAGACGTGCGGGCCGAGGGCATCGCGCTCACCTTCGAGGATCGCTCCGCAGCCTTCTGGCTCCGGGAACACGTCCTGACCTCCGCGTCCGGAGCCGAGGCCGGGAGCGGGTTGATCCTGGCTCACCGGGGTGACGGCGAGGGAAACCCCTCCGTGGTGCTGGAAGATCGGCGATTGGTCCAGGCCTGGCAGCGTCTGGGGCGACGCTCCGGCCAAGCCCGTCCGATCCTGGACCCCGGAGACGGCCGGCGCTCGATCGTCATCGTCGTGGCCATCGCGCTGACCGTCCTCCTGATCGCGAAGGGGTTGCCCGCTCTCGGACGGGTGTACCTGCCCCTTGTCCCCCTGGCAGCGGACCGGGCGCTGGGCCGGTTCGCCATCGGGTCCCTGCGCGAGCCCGGGACGTTCGAGGTCAGGTCACGGCGTGTCCGGGCCCTGGAGGGACTGCTCACGAAGCTGACGGAACAGCTCGAGCAGCCTCGCGGCTTCACGTATCGCCTCACCTTCCTGACGGACCCTGAGCTCGTGAACGCCTTTGCCCTGCCGGGCGGCGAGGTGGTCGTATCGCAGGGCATCGTGTCGCTCGCCCCCTCGGCCGAGGCCCTCGCGGGCGTACTCGCCCACGAGATCCAGCACGTCGAGCATCGCCATGGCACGACGGCGATGTTGCAGGCCCTGTTCCTGGCGCTGTTCCTGGAAGCCACGCACCTGGGCGACCTGGACCTTCTCCAGAAACTGGCGCAGACCTCGTACGGGCGGGACCTCGAGCGGCAGGCCGACCGCGAGGGCGTCGACCTGCTGCTGCGCGCCCGCATCGATCCCGCTCCGCTCGTGGACCTGTTCGAGCGCATGGAGCAGCGCCACCGGGGACGCGGCATGCCCGCCTGGCTCAGTGACCATCCGACGGTCGCCAGTCGCATCGCCGCCATCCGTGCCCGCGCGAGCGTCCGTCAGATCCGGTTCGAGGCCCTGCAACTCGGGATACCCTGGGCCGAGATCCAGGCTCCCTCGCCCTCCCGGAAATCTTGAAACGAGTGCCTGGCGGGTACAACATGGGCGCCCTGTCTTTCCCGGGAGAACCGACCTTGCGTGCCACGTCGCTCTTCATGCCCCTGACCGCGCTGGCATCGGCCAGCTTGCTGGGCTGCCCCGCCCCGAAAATGGCCACGATCCCGGATTCGGCCTCGCGGCTTGCCATCACGGGGGCCGCGATCGCCCCGGTGAGTCAGCTGACGACCGTCGCTCCGCTCACGACCGTCGCCCCCCTGGCAGGCAACTCGCTCGCCCATCTCACGACGGTCGCACCGCTCACCACGGTGGCTCCGCTCACGACCGTCGCCCCCTGGGGCATCCAGAATGCATCCAGATCGATCGACCTCGGCGCGATGGCCTTCATCCCCGGCGCGACGGTCAGCGTCCTGGGCCATGACATGCGTCCACGCACCGACATCCCCTCCGTCCGGACGGACGACCGAGGTTTCTTCAAGCTCGACCTGCCCCGGAACGTCCCGCTGTTCCTCCAGGTCGACCACGGGGCAGGCAAGGTGCTGCACCTGAAGGCCTTCGTGCGGGCCACCCCGGGGCTGGCGGAGCAGGTGCTCACGGTCAACGTACCGAGCACGATGGTCGCCGCGATGGCGGCGCGTCAGCCCGAGGCGCGGCGCCTGAATCTGGACTGGAACACCATCAGGCGGATCCAGTCGGACCTCGTGGATGGTTTGAATTCCGACGACGTACCAGACCTCTGGGATGAAGACGACATCGAGGAGCACCTGTCGAAGGAACTGCTCGAGGACAGCGATCTCGACGACCTGCTCGAAGACCTGTCGATGGACGACCTCCCCGACGACGGGCTCGATGACGATCCCATCTTTTCCGAGGACGACTGGGACGGCGAGTGAGCCCCGGTCGACCTCCCCGCCCCGGACCCGTTCGAGACATGGAGACTCAGATGCCCCCGATCGCCGCCAAGGACCTCACCCGCGACGTCCCCCGCAGCCCCTACGAGGAGCTGGCCGGAATCCCCTGGCTGGCCCGCCTGATCGACAAGGCGCGCGCCATGGAGGCCGGCACCCTGGGAGAATACATCCCGTATCCCTGCGGGGGAGACCGGGGATTCCTGGAGACGGTCGGAATCGCCCCGGAGGCGCTGCGCCAGGTGATCGCAGACGGCGCCGAGGACGAGGCGATCGCCGGTTGGGTGCGCCAGAACTGGGCCGACGATGCCGAGGAGCGCCTCGTGGGCTACCGGGCCCGTCAGCGTGGCCCCGTTGCCCCCGAGAACGCCGGGTATTTCACCGGAGCCAGAGCCGCGCTGGCAGCGGCCCGACCCGATCTCGACCTCTCGGCCATCGATAACTTCTCGAAGCTGATCTGTGCCGAGGAGGGGCATCCCCAGCCCTGATCAGGACCTCAGCGGAAGCGGGCGATCGCCCCGGGCGCGTGCCGATCCGAGCGAACCCCGTCCTGTCCGGGCCAACCCAGTGCGACCAGGGCCACGACAGGAGCATGTCCGGGAATCTCGAGGAGGGTGCGTACCTGCTCCGGCACGAAGCCCAGCATGGGCGACGAGCCGAGCCCCATGGACTCGGCCAGGAGCAGCAGGTATCCCAGATAGATGTTCCCCTGACGGGCGCCCCACTCCTCGAGCGCCGCGGCATCCTGACCGTCGAAGCTGCCGCGGATCCGGTTCACCCGTGCCTCCCGCTCCGCACCCTCGAGACCGGCGGGAACCACCTCGTCGAGACGCGCCATGGTATCGACCATGTCGGTGTAAAGCGCCAGGACCACGGGAGCCGACTTCACCTGGGGCTGCCCCAGGGCCGCCTCGCACAGGCGTTCGCGCAGGGCGGAGTCCTGGACGACCACCAGTCGCCAGGGCTGCATGTTGAACGCCGAGGGGGCCCGGCCCGCGAGATTCAGCAACTGCTCGAGAACCTCGGGGGATACCGCCTCGTCGCGATACTGGCGGATCGAACGGCGGCGCTCGGCGGCGGCAGGCGCGGACAGGGTGACGGGGGGACTGACGGGGACCATGCGACGCTCCTCGGGTGGACCTCCGGGGACCTCGCCGTATGACGCGATGGTGAGCCGAGCCACGGCCCCTCCCGGACCCGTCCACCGTGGCACGGGCGGACGGGTTCCGTCAATCGAGCGCGGGCTCAGCTCCTTCCGGAGAGCGTGGTGCGGGCCGTGACCTTGTGGTTCACCTCGAACAGGGCAGCGGCCAGGCCCTCGATGTCCTCGCGTCCGACGAGCATCTCGCGCCACGTCGAGGGAATCCCGTCGCGCCCGTAATAGGCGCCGGCGAGCTGGCCATAGATGGCGGCGACCGAATCGGCATCGTCCCCGAGGTTGGCCGCGAGCAAGGCCCCCTCGGCGAAGGAACTGCTGCGATGGAAGGCCCAGAGCGCGGCCTCCAGCGAACTCGCCGCAGCGCTCAAGGCCTTGATCTCCGGGGGCTCCCGGTCGAGGAAGGAGCCGGCCACCACCGTCTGCACGGCCGGGTGCAGGGGGTCGCGCTCGAACATGCCGGGGATCGGCTGATACCCTCCGCGAGCGAGCAACTCCTCGCGAGAAGCCCCCCGGAGGGCTCCGACGAGCAACCCCGCGAAGTAACGGCAGGCATCCACCACCAAGGGAGCGGCATGCGTGGTGCGCGAGTGATCGGCAGCAAGCGCGATCGCCCGGGACGGGTGAGAGGCGAAAGCCATCACGATGGGGGCCATGCGCACCAGCGAGCCGTTCCCCGCCGTCGCCGGCGCCGTCGACCCGGCATAGGGGTCGCCCGTGAGCTCGAACTGCCTCAGGGCCAGACGCACCGTCTGGCCGATGTCGAAGCAGAACCCCTTCACGCTGCGGTACCCCCGCTGATACCAGCGCATCATGAGGGTCATCTGGTGGTGGGCGTCGTAGCGCTCCTGCGTCACCAGGCTCTCGGCGATGCACATCGCCATGGTGGTGTCGTCGGTCCACTCGCCCGGCTTCAGGCCGAACGGACCGCCGCCCGTCATGTCCGTGATGGGCTCGAAGGAGCCCGGCGCCTTGAACTCGTTGGTCGAGCCCAGCGCATCACCGACAGCCAGGCCCAGCAAGCTGCCCAGGTAGCGAATCAGGGTCTCGTTGCTCATGGGAGGCTCCCTTTCAGGTCATAGCAGGCGCACCGATGTGACTCCATGACGACCCTACCTTGACAGGTCCTACCTCACAAGTTCTGGACATCACGAGGATCGAGGACACCTGTCGTTCTGGCCCTCCTCGCCCGTCCGTGCGAGCATGGCTGAACCGTTCGCGCCCCAGGAGGACCCGCCATGATCGCGTTCCAGAACGTCACCCGCTCCCACGGCAGCCGCATCCTGTTCAAGGACGCCGCCTTCCAGATCAATCCGGGCGATCGCGTGGGCCTGGTGGGCCCGAACGGCGCAGGCAAGTCCTCGATCTTTCGCCTCATCGTGGGCGAGGACCAGCCCGATGCGGGGAACGTCGTCATCCCCGAGCGCTTCCGGATCGGGTACTTCTCCCAGGAACCGGCCTCCGAAGTGGAGCTGTCGGTCCTGGAAGCGGCCCTGGGCGGACAGGGCGGCGTCCGCTCGCTGGAGTTGCGCATCCAGGAACTCTCCGAGCGCCTAGGAGACCCGGAGCTCGATGCCGACACCATGACGACCTTGCTCGAGGAACTCGGCGAGGCGCAGGAGGCCTTCGAGGCGGCTGGAGGCTACGAACTGGAGTCCCGGGCCGCGATCGTCCTGGGAGGCCTGGGCTTCTCACCGGAGGACCAGCAGAAGCAGGTCAAGGCCTTCTCGGGCGGCTGGCGGATGCGGATCGAACTGGCCCGGGTCCTGCTCTCCGGCCCGGATGCCCTCGTACTCGACGAACCCACGAACCACCTCGACGTCGAATCGATCGTGTGGCTCGAGGAATTCCTCGACCAGTTCAAGGGCACGATCTTCATGACCAGCCATGACCGGGACTTCATGAACCGGCTCGTGAAGCAGATCGTGGCGATCGAGTGGGGCGAGGTCCGGACGTACGGCGGCGACTACGACTTTTACGAGCGCGAATCGGCGCTCCGCCTCGCGAACCTCGAGGCCTCGGCGGAGCGACAGGAGGCCCTGCTCGAGAAAGAAGAGAAGTTCATCGCCCGCTTCAAGGCCCGTGCCTCGCACGCCGCCCAGGTGCAATCCCGGGTCAAGATGATCGAGAAGATGGACCGCATCGAGGTGCCTCGCGAGGCGAAGGCCGTCGATTTCAGGTGGCCGCCCTGCACGCGCAGCGGGGACCAGGTCGCCAGCTTCGAGGGCGTGGGCAAGTCCTACGGCGATCGCCACGTCCTCTCGAACGTGTCCTTCGAGATCAAGCGCCTCGACCGCATCGCGGTCCTCGGCATCAACGGCGCCGGGAAATCGACCTTGCTCAAGATCGTCGCGGGTGAAGTGGCGAACGACGCGGGCCATCTCAAGCTGGGTGCGAGCCTCCAGGTGGGCTACTTCGCGCAGCATCACACCGAGATCCTGGATGGAAACAGGAGCGTCTTCGAGTGCGTCCAGGAGGTGATCCCGACGGCCGGACGGGGTGTCGTCATGAACATCCTGGGCTCGATGAGGTTTTCCGGTGATGACGTGGACAAGCCCATCCGGGTGCTGTCGGGAGGCGAACGGACGCGCGTGGTTCTCGCGCGGATCCTGTCACGCCCCGTGAACTTCCTGATCCTCGACGAGCCGACGAACCACCTCGACATGCGCAGCCGGGACATCCTGCTCGAGGCGCTCCAGGAGTTCGATGGCACGATCCTCTTCGTGAGTCACGACCGGCACTTCCTGCGAGACCTCGCGAACCGCGTCGTGCTCGTCGATCGGGGCACCACGACCGACTTCCCGGGCGGGCTGGGCTACTTCCTCGAGAAGTCCGGACACAAGATGCCGGGCTCGGAATACACGATCCGGATCGGCTGAGGCCGGGGAGAACGCCTCCCGGTCGCACCCGGCCGGTCAGCCGGCTACACGAGCTCGACGGTGACGGGACGCAGGCCCGTCACCTCGTCCCCGGTCGTCCGGGGCGTGAAGGTCTTGCGCGTGATGCTGATCTCGGCGGTCTGGCCACAGCTCACGATGCGCACGGGATGTGGCCCGAGCCGCAGAGCGGACAGCACCCCGTGCAGGTCGGCCAGATCGAGGTATCCGCGGCTGCGCTCGAAACGCCAGCATTCGAGCCAGGCCTCCTCACCCTCCACGGGCGAGAGCGAGACCTGGAACCGGAGACCGTCCTCCAGCCACCGGGAAGCCGAGCGTGCCACGGAACGCCGAGCCTGCTCGTACAGGTCGAGCAGACAGGCCAACCAGGGGCGCGTGTCCCCCTCCTCGAGCAAGAATTGCCCCAGCCACCGAGCGTCCAGCTCCACGACCCGATCCCCCCGTCCATGCGGTCACGAGACGATGTGAACCCGACCTTATGCGATCCGGCGGCCCGAATACAGGTCATGACCATCCCGATCTGAGATGACACATGTCAGATGGCCCGGTCAAGCTGCCGCCCCGGATCACAGCTTCAACAATTATTACTCTGAAGATATACGCTTTTTAAGAAAAAGCCGCGGTGTCGGCCCGACAAGGGAAACAGGAAACTCGAACCGGTCCTGAAAGGATGTGTCATGCCGACCCTCACCCTCGGTAACCAGGTGCGCAACGTGGACTCCGTCGTGCGGCTGCGTGTCGGAAACGACTGGGAAGCTCGCCGGGCCACGATGTCAGACGGGGCCGACAACGTCACCTTCCGGGTGGGGAACGCAACCTACATCGCCTCGCAGCGGGGCATGAGGCTGGACGGCGTCCGCACGCAGACCCCGGTGCGTTTCATGGGCCAGCAGGGCGTGGTCACCGAGATCGACGACGAGGTGAACACCCGGCGCGAGGCCATCCGGGACCGCTGGGACCAGACGATGCGGAACGCACGGAACACGGCGATCGCCGTGACGACGGGCGGTGGAGTCATCGGGACGGGGACGGCGATCGCCGGTGCCGTGAAGACCGGTGGAGCCGGTCTGGGTGCCGTGCTGGCGACCATCGGCACCGGCGCGGCCACGGGACTCGGGATCGGGGTGGCAGCCGGCACCGCCATCGGGGCCGGTGTCGTGGCGGTCCAGCTGGGTTCGGCGGCAAATCGCGCGGCGCGACGCCCCGTCAACGTCCACGCGGTGGACATCTTCGCCGAACGTCGCTGGACCCGCTGAAGCCAGCGCCTTCCACCTGAACCCGCTGACCGTCGCAGCTCGCGGCGGTCAGCGATTTTCTTCGAGATTGAACTCGGTCAGGACCTGGTTCCCCTTGTTCCCGAAGGCCTCGAACCGGTCCGAGTCCGTGTGGAAGACCGCCCGATCGGCCTCCATCCAGTCGCCGGAATCACGCCGGATGCGGACATTCTCGGTCAGGACCAGCGTCTGGTCCCGGTCCGAGAAGACGGCCCGCTTGCCGGTCGCGTGTCGATCCTTCTGATCGACCGTGACGAGCGGACCGGTCAGCACGGCATCGTTCGTGACCTGGTCGACTTCCAGTTTCTGTCCGCGCGCGACGATCGCCTCGCGGAGCGCCTTGTCCCGCTCGGCATCCGGCTTCGAGGTGTCGACCAGATCCTCCCGCACGAGCCAGTCACCCTTGATCTGGGTGAGCACGACGTCTCCGTCCATCACGGTCCGGTTGCGGGCATGGTCCATGAAGGCATGACGCGCCTCCCCCCGCTTCTCGCGCTGGAAGAACACGACGTTCCCGTCGAACTCGGCATCCTTGCGGCCCGACCAGTAGGTCATGCGGTCCGCCTGGATGCTCGTGTCCTCGTGGCGGATGGCCACCTTGAGCTTGTCCCGACGGTTCTTGCTGGCGGGCTTCGCCTCGGGCTCACCGGCCCGCACG
>JBIIHZ010000029.1:0-9938 GCA_044235265.1 Candidatus Sericytochromatia bacterium | reverse complement strand
CCTTCCGCAGGAAGTCGAGTTGACCATTCCCATCATGGAAAACATGGAGGTCACCGCGACCCAGACGGCCGAGGCGGTCGCACACTTCCTCGATTTCGATACCGAGCAGATCGACGAGGTCAAGCATGCCCTCATCGAGGCATGCATCAACGCGTTCGAGCACTCCCGGACCGAGGACAACAAGGTTTACATCCGCTTCGTCCTCAGTCCGGCCGATCTGACGGTCGTGATCCGGGATTTCGGTCAGGGGTTCGACCAGGCGGAGGTCCCGAAACCCGACATCCATGCCAAGGTGGGCGGGAAAGACGACTACAAGCGGGGTTGGGGCCTCATGCTGATCGAGAGCCTCATGGACTCGGTCGATATCCTGTCAGGGCCCCAGGGGACCCAGCTCACGATGATCAAGTTGCGGCAAAAGGGAGGCTCCCGGTGATCAACCAGTTCTCGGTCTCGGTGCGTCAGGAAGGGGACGTCGCCGTGCTCTCGACCGATGGGTATGTCAATCATGCCGGGGGCGAGAAGGTGTCCGAGGCGGCCGGCGAGCTGATCTCGAAGGGGGTTCACAAGCTCGTGATCAACCTCGAGGGCAGCACGGTCGTCAATTCCATCGGGATCTCGATCCTCATCGAGATCATCGAGAAGATCCAGGACCTCGAGGGGGCGATCGCCTTCTGCGGCATGACGCGGACCATCGCCAAGACCTTCACCATCATGGGCCTCGGTCAGTTCGCGCGGATGGCCGATTCCGAGCAGGATGCGATCTTGGCCATCCGATGACGGATTATCCGGAGGACGCCGCCATGGCACGGGAACCTGATGCCACCTCCCCGGGACACCTCGAGCGCCTGATGCAGTGCCTCGAGGGGCTTTCCGATGTGGCGGCCGAAATGACCGGAAATTCGACGCTGAAGGCGTCGATGCGCATCGTCCTGCGGCTGCTCAAGACGACCTTCGGGGTGTCCCGGTCCGTCCTGCTACACACCCAGGGGACGGGCAGGGTCATGACGGTGCTGGCCGGTGTCGGGTTCGACGACCATGTCACGCTCCGGCTGACGGATCAGGCCGAGAAGCGCTGGATCGCCCATGATGCGCCCCTTTATCATGAGGCCCTGGTCCGGGATCCCGCCTTCTATTCATTCTTCTCGCACCGGGACAACCGGGATTCGGCTGGCCTCTTGCCGAGTTCGCTCTGGATTCCCCTGATCGTGAAGGGCAAGTTCCACGGCATCCTGGCCCTGGGTGAGCGCGAAAACGGCGAAGCGTACTCGAACCTCGACGAGGCCATTCTGATGGTGATCGCGCGTCAGGTCGCCGTGGCCCTGTACAACCAGGTGCTCAAGTTCGACCTCAGCCTCCGGCTGATGACGACCCAGAGCTTGATGGACGTCTCGAACATCCTGCACTCGTCCCTGAACCGGAGTCTCATCATCCGGGAGCTCGTCTCGCAGTCGGTTTCCCTGGTCAATGCCCGGCGTGGCCTGCTGATGGCCTACGACCAGGTGACCCACGAGTTCGAGCTTGAGCAGACCTTCGGCAACATCCCGTGGGCGGTGGGCCAGCGTTTTCCGGCCACCGAGCTGTGGCTCGAGGAAATCGTCTCGGCCGGTGAAGGAGCCATCTGGGAAGGTCCCGTGCTCTTGCCCAGCGAGCTGGATTCCTTCACCTGCCTGGCCGTGCCGGTCGGGGTCCGGGGTAGCGTCATCGGTGTCGTGGCGGTGTTCGACAAGGAAGAAGGCCTCGGGATCGGGACCTTCAACGACCATGATCAGGAGATTCTCTCCTCGGTGGCCCGGCATGCGGCCGCCAGCATCGAGAATGCCCGTCTCTACGAGATGGCCACCGTCGATGCCCTCACGAAGCTCTACATCCGGCGTCACTTCGAGCAACGTCTGACGGAAGAGGTCCGCCGGGCCATCCGCTACCAGGCGCCGCTCAGTCTGATGCTGATCGACATCGACCATTTCAAGAAGTTCAACGACACCTACGGCCATGCCGTCGGGGACGAGGTGCTCCGTCATGTGGCCGGGGTGATCCGGCGCAACGTCCGGGAAGACCTCGACATCCCGGCCCGCTATGGCGGCGAGGAGATGCTCGTGCTGATGCCCGAGACGGTCTGCGAGGGAGGCGTCATGCTGGCCGAGCGCGTCCGGGCGGCCATCGAGGCGACGGAACTCAGGGGCCCCAAGGGCGAAAGCCTCCGCGTGACGGTCTCGATCGGAGTGGCCAGTCTCCCCGGAGATGCCCTGACGGAAGAAGACCTCATGGAACGCGCGGATCAGGCCATGTACGTCTCGAAGCGAGAGGGGCGAAACCGCGTCACCCGCTTCGACGAGATGCGCTCGGTGTCCGAGGTCCCTTAAGGTTTCGTTCACTCTGGACGAAGGTCACGTTCTGACGTTACGATTGCACGTGGATCCGTCCGGGTCCGGGTTTCGCTCATCCCCGTGATGGGGGTGGGCGGTTTGTCATCCGGGTGACCCGTACGGAGCAACCGTCGTTTGTGGAGTGTTGAGACCTTGACTGACGTGACATCCTACCTCACGCCGATCACCTGGTTCGCGATCATTTCGTCGCTTCTCGTGCTCGGATTCTCCGCTTTCCTGGCCCAGAACGTCGTCTCCCAGCCCGCCGGCAACGCCCGGATGCAGGAGATCGCCGGGGCCATCCAGGAAGGCGCCATGGCCTACCTGAATCGCCAGTACCGCACCATCGCCATGGTCGGCGCCGTCCTGGCCGTCATCCTCGCGATCGCCTTCAAGAGCTTCGTCCCGGCGCTCGGCTTCCTCATCGGGGCCGTTTTCTCCGCTGCCGCCGGCTACGTCGGCATGAACATCTCGGTGCGGGCCAACGTCCGGACCGCCCAGGCTGCCGAGAAGGGCCTCGGGGCCGCGCTGGCCGTCGCCTTCAAGGGCGGCGCCGTGACGGGAATGGCCGTCGTCGGTCTCGGCCTGCTCGGGATCGGCGCCCTGTTCTACGCGTTCTGGGGCAAGTCGCCCGAGACCTTCAACCAGGCGATCGAGGGCCTCGGCTTCGGAGCCTCGCTGATCTCGCTGTTCGCCCGTCTGGGCGGCGGCATCTTCACGAAGGCCGCCGACGTGGGTGCCGACCTGGTGGGCAAGGTCGAAGCGGGCATCCCCGAAGATGATCCGCGCAACCCGGCCGTCATCGCCGACAACGTCGGCGACAACGTCGGCGACTGCGCCGGCATGGGCGCCGACCTCTTCGAGACCTACGTCGTCACGATGATCGCGGCGCTTCTGCTCGGTCAGATGGCGTTCCCCGGTAACGTGGCTGGCGTGCTCCTGCCGCTCGCCCTGGGCGGTGTGGCCATCGTGGCCTCGATCGTCGGTTCGTTCTTCGTCAATCTCGGGGCCAACCGCTCCATCATGGGCGCCCTGTACAAGGGCACGGCCGTCTCGACCGTGATCTCGGCCGTGGGCTTCTACTTCGTCAACGACAGGCTGACGGGGCAGATGGGCCTCTTCTGGGCCTCGCTGGTGGGGCTTGCCGTCATGGTGGCCATCACCATCATCACCGAGTACTACACGTCGACCAGCTACAAGCCGGTCAAGGCCATCGCCGAGGCCTCGCAGACCGGTGCGGCGACCAACATCATCTACGGTCTCGCCTATGGCATGGAGTCCACGCTGGCTCCCGTGCTCGTGATCGTCGCCGGAATCGCGGCGTCGTTCCTGGCGGCCAGGGGGATCACCGGTGCTTCTACCCTGCTGGTGGGCACCTACGGCATCGCCATCGCAGCCGTCGCCATGCTCTCGACGACCGGCATGGTCGTCGCCATCGACTCGTTCGGCCCCATCACCGACAACGCCGGCGGGATTGCCGAGATGAGCCACCTCGGGCCCGAGATCCGCGAGATCACGGACGCCCTGGACGCCGTCGGCAACACCACCAAGGCCGTGACCAAGGGCTATGCCGTCGGTTCGGCCGGTCTCGCAGCGCTCGCGCTGTTCATCACCTTCACCCAGAAGGTCGATGTCAGCTTCAAGGAGCACTTCGGCGCCAACTTCCCCGCTTTCCAGTACACGCTCCAGGACCCGAAGGTCATCATCGGCCTGTTCATCGGTGGAGTGATCCCCTTCTTCGCCTCCTCGCTGTTCATGCTCGCCGTCGGCAAGGCCGCCCAGGCCGTCATCGTCGAGGTGCGCCGGCAGTTCCGCGAGATCCCGGGCATCATGGAAGGAACCGGCAAGCCCGAGTACGGCAAGTGCGTGGACCTCGTGACGGCCGCGGCCATCCGCGAGATGCTGCTCCCTGGCTTCCTGGCCGTGGCGGCTCCCCTCGTGGTCGGGGCGATCGGTGGTCCCAAGGCGCTTGGCGGCCTGCTCGCAGGGGCGATCCTCTCGGGCATGCTCATGGCCCTCATGATGGCCACGGGCGGTGGCGCGTGGGACAATGCCAAGAAGTACATCGAGCTCGGCAACTATGGCGGTAAGGGCTCCGAGGCCCACAAGGCTGCCGTCGTGGGCGATACGGTCGGTGACCCGTTCAAGGATACCGCCGGCCCCGCGCTGAACCCGATGATCAAGATCCTCAACATCGTGGCGCTGCTGTCCATCAGCCTGATGGTCGCGCTGCACCACTAGTTCGGTTCGGGTCACGCTCCGGCCTCCGGGAAGCAGGTTTCCGTGTCAGCCTTCTGGCTCAGACTGTTCGGGTTCCTGTGTCTCCTGGGGGCCGGACTCTATCTGTTCTATCTACTTTACGGGGATTCCCCCGAGGGGACGTCCCGCTCGGCCGACGATGTCGCGCCGGCCGACTCCGCTGCTCCGTCTGCATCCCATCGTGCCTCCAGCCGCGCCTCCAGCCGCGCCTCGGATCCGGCGGCCCGCTTCTCTTCGGGGGAGCTGATCCGGAAGGGTCTCGTGCACGTGCTCCCCGTACTGGCAGCGCGCTTCGAACGGGCGCGTGCCTGGCTTTCTTCCGCGGTCACCTCGCCGCGCATCGACGAGGCAAGACTGCTCGAACTCGGGCGGGAAGCCTCGCTGCGCGAGGGGTATGACGCCGGACATGCCGAGCGGATCGCCGACCTGGCCGTGCGGCTGGGCCAGGCCATCGGCCTCGAGGAGGAGGTCCTGACGAGCCTCCGGTGGGCCGGCTGGCTGCATGACGTGGCGCCCTCGGGCCTCGAGGAGGTCCTGCTCGCACCGATGGCGCTGGCGCCCCGGGACGTGCTCAGGCTCCAGCGCCATCCGCTGCTCTGTCAGGAAGCCGTGGAAGCGTTGCTTCCCGGCTCGGATGTCGCGTGGTGGGTGCGCATGGCCCATGAGCGCTCGGACGGGATGGGCTATCCCGATGCGGCGTTCAACGGGGATCTGCCGCTTCCTGCACGCTGTCTGGCGATCGCCGACACCTTCGAGGCTCTCGTCCACGATCGCCCTTACCGGCGCGCGCTGGAGCCCCAGGATGCCCTCCTCGAATTGCAGCAGGTCGCGGGCAGTCAGCTTGACGCGGGGCTCGTGAAGGTCTTCGCGGAGCTGGTCTACCCGACCTGGATCCGCTGACGCTTCAGTTGCGCCGGTTCTGCCGGTAGACCTCCATCAGGCCTTCGCGTTCGATCTGGGCACGCATGGCCGCCACGCGTTTCGTGGTCAGCGGATGGCTGAGGTCCTCTTCGCGGCGCAGGGATTCTGCCGCCGTCGGCGTGCGCTCGAAGAAGGCCAGTCCCCGGCTCGGGTCGAAGCCTGCCTGGCTCATCATGCGGATGGCCGCGGTATCCGCCTCGGACTCCAGCTGGCGCTTCGCGGCGAGGAATGCCTGCTCGAGCGCTTCGTCGCGCTCCTCGCGGGTGCCCCGAGGCAGGTTCTTTCCTGCCTCGTCCAGCTTGCGCCGCTCCTCCAGGGCGCGGGCAACGCCTTCACCGTCCCGATGCAACTCGTGAGCCAGCTCGTGCGCCATCACGAACGCGAGTTCATCTTCGTTGCGGACCACCTTCAGAAGCCCTTCGTGGAGGCCGAATCGCCCGCCTCCGGCGGAGAAGGCGTTCGGATCGCTTTTCTGGAAGACCGTGACCTCCAGGGGGTACGGCCGCGATCCGGCGACGGCGAGCAGGCGGGAGAGGATCTTCTCGGCCCGGGCGACCTCGGGGCCTTCCGTCCTCTGGACCCAGCAGACCGGATCGGCGATCGCCTCGCCTTTGCGCCGCATGCTGGCTTCCCTGGCCGACCGCAAGGGATGGGCGATCAGACATCCGAGCCCGGTGGCCGTCGCGTAGATTTTCAGCGTGTCGGCTGCCTGCGCCGTCTCGCGCCGGACATCGATCGGAGAGGTCCGTCCCTGCTGGACGGCGCGCTGGATGTTCTTGCCCAGTTCGAGACGGTCCGCGGGGTTCAGCCTGGGGGTGGGCTCGGACGCCGTCAGGCGCTGGACGAGGCGCACGAGCGATGTAACGGTTCGCTGCTCCGCGGGGCGCGAAGCGGTGGCCGCCTGGGAGGAAGGCGTCACGGGTGATCCTTTCGTGAACGGCTCAGCTGAACCAGCCGGCCGAGGAAAGCTGAGCCCCGATGTCCTGGTGGAACTTCGGGCGCATGTTGCGGTCGTAAGCCTGGCCCATCAGAGCGCCGATCCCGATCGCTCCGGCCATGCCGATGAGTCCGGCCAGGAAGGGCACGGGAACCAGGGCGGCCAGCAGGGCGCCCCCCACGGCCCCGATCGTGCTCGTGGCCGTGTACGCGAGGCCATCGGCCACGACGGCCGTGGTGAACTGTCGCATCGTCTGGTTCCCGTTGCGGAGCTCCGGCAGATTCGCGAGCACCGCGATCGGGAACGAGAACAGAGCGCTGAAGGCGCTCGACTTGAAGAGGGACACCGGATTCAGCGTCGCGATAAGCGTGCTTCCGAAGGTCGGCTTGAAGAATCCGCCGGCCCTGGCGTTGAAGAGGGCTGCATTGTTCCGCACCTGCGCGACCCGGAAGGCGGCCGGAATGGCCGCAGCGCTTCCGAGGCTCAGCTGGTCTGCCGGCCGGGGATTCGGCGGATAGGATGGGTTCGGCTGGGGGGCCGGCGTGCTCGGAACCACCGTGGCATAGCTGCCCTGGACCGGGTAGGGGCTGGCGTAGGTGCCGTTGTATCCCTGGATGGCCATGTCGGTGTCTCCGGTGAACGCGGGGATGCCAGGATGGTTATCGGGAAACGCTTGCACCGGGCGGTAAAGGTGGATGAAAATCATCGTTAACTTTCAGAGATCGGAGGCACGCGTGGGCCAGACTCGACAGGTGCTCGTGGGGACGGCGGTGCTGCTCGCCCTGCTCGTGGTGATGATCCCCACCCTGATGCCCGGTGTCGGGTACTGGGACACGGGGGAGTTCCAGGCCGTCGGCCCCAGCCTCGGACTGGCGCACCCGACGGGGTATCCGCTCTACATCCTCCTCGGCAAGCTCGTCTCGAGCGTGCCCGTCGGCCATGTTGCCTGGCGGATGAACCTCTTCTCCACCCTGTGTACGGCCGGGGCGGGTGCAACTCTTGCCGGGCTGCTTTCCCGGGGCGGCGTGCGGGCTCCCTGGGCGATCGCGGCAGGCCTGGCCTACGGGCTCGGGCGGAACGTCTGGAACGTCTCCACGCACGCGGATCCGCACACGCTCAACGCCCTGTGCGCGGTCGTCCTCGCCGGAGCGGCCTGGCTGGCCGTCGAGACCCGCACCTGGCGGAACTGGTGGCTCCTGGCCGCGTGCGCCGGTCTCGGCCTCGGCAACCACATGCTGCTCGTGATGGCCCTGCCCGGCCTCGTGGTCGGGGTGGCGCTCGCCCGGCCGGACTGGGTCCGTGAGCCCGGACGCTGGGGAGCCGCGCTCGCGGGGTTCGCCCTGGGACTCATGGTGTATGCGTACTTGCCCCTGCGGGCGGCCATGAACCCGGTGGTCGATTATCACCACCCCGTGACCTGGGAGCGGTTCCGCTACGTCGTGCTCGGTGAGCAGTTCCGCGGGGACATGGGGTTCCTGTCCGTGGCCGGCGTGCAGGCCTTCGTCGGAAGTCTGCCCCGTCTCGGGACGTGGCTCGTCGAGTGGTACACCCTGCCGGGAGCGATGTTCCTGGGCCTGGCCACGCTCGCGGGCATGGCCGTCCTCGTCCGGCGCCGGGCCTGGGCCTGGCTCGCGGGGCTCGGCCTGGCCCTGCTCGTCCCCGCCTATGCCGCCGGAACCTACCAGAACGCCGATCTGACTCGCTATTACTTCATCTCGCAGGCCATCGCCCTCGCGCTGGCGGCGATCGGGGGCGACGCCGTGTCCGGTTTGCTTCCGGCGGGGCGGATGCCGTGGGTCCGGCAGGTGGTCTGGGGCGTGCCGCTGGCCGTGCTGGTGCTGATCCCGGTGCACCGGGCCGTGGTCGACCAGCACTGGAACGTCGATGCCGAACAGTACATGCGGAACGTCCTCGGATCCGTGCGGCCCGGTGCCGTGATCGTCTCGTGGTGGAGCCTGAGTACCCCCCTGTGGTACGGGCAGGCGGTCGAGGGCCTGCGTCCCGACGTGCTCGTGCTCGACGAGAGCACCCTCGTGAAGCTGGGACGGCCCGATCCGCTCGAGGCCGTCCGGGAGCATGTCGGAAAGCGGCCGGTGTACGTGATTCACATGGCTTACCACCGCGATCGCATCCGGGAACGCTTCCTCACGCGGGAGTTGCCGCCCACCAACGGGGTCGGTCAGCCCGTGGACGAGGTCCTGGGTCCCCGCTGAGCGGGATCTCGGTCGGGTTTCCTAGAGGTTGCCGAAGGGATTGGGGACGGTGTTCGTCGGCCCGGTCCCGCTTCCGCCCGAGAAGCCGGGAGGTGTGGACGGTGCCCCGAACTCGCTCGCTCCCGTACCGAACGCCGGGGTCAGCGTGTCGAAGGCCTCGGGAGGTGGAGTGAGGGCCGGCTTCGGCGCCTCTTTCTGGATGACGATGTCCACCCGGCGATTCAGGGCCCGATGCTCCGGAGTGTCGTTCGGGAACAGGGGGCGAAACTCGGCGTAACTGACCACCTTGAAGCGCTTGGCGGGGATCTTGCCCGCCGTCGACAGGTAGCTCATGACGTTGGAGGCGCGCGTGGCCGCCAGCACCCAGTTCGAGGTGTTCGTGCCCGCACCGCGCGTGTTGTCCGTGTGGCCCTCGATCGAGATTTCCATGGAGTCGGTCGCGATAGATCGGGCGATCGCCAGCAGCGTCGGCTTGGAGTCTTCCTTGAGGTCGGTCCGACCGATGTCGAAGAAGGAGGTGTCGGCCAGCGAGATGACGATGCCCTGGCTCGTCAGGTCGACTCGCACGTTGCTGCGGCCCTTGAACGGGGCGATCGCGCGCTTGACCTCCTCGGCTGACTGCGTCAGGGAGTCCTGCTGGACGTCGGGCGAAAAGGGATCGATCGATTTCGATTCCTTGGCCTTCTTCGTCAGCGAGGAGTTCAGGCTCTTGGCGAGTTGCTGGAAGTTCTTGGCGGAGATCTTGGCGCTCAGCGCGTACATGACGATGAAGAAGATCAGCAGGACCGTGATGAGGTCCGCGTAAGTGATGAGCCATCGCTCCGAGTCGTTGTGTTCGGGGTCGCCGTCCCGGTTGATCCGCCAATCGCGTGCCAAGGGCTCACTCCGCTTCCGGGGCGGCCATCTCGAGCTGGGCTGTACGTCGCGACTTGCCCTCCGAGATCACCTTGCGGGTCTCGGGGGGCAGGGCTGCCCGCAGGCGCTCGCGGATGGTTCGCGGGTTGGCTCCGGCCTGCATCGCCAGCACGACGTCGATCATGATGGCCCGGAGCCGCATTTCCTCTTCGCTGAGCTTTTTCAGGCGGTTCGCGATGGGGATGTAGAACAGGTTGGCCAGGGCGACGCCGTAGAAGGTCGCGACCATCGCGTTGGCAATCTCCGGACCGATCTTGTCCGGGTTGTCGAGGTTGCTGAGGATGCCGACCATCGACATGACCGTGCCCATGATGCCCAGGGTGGGAGAAT
>JBIIHZ010000028.1:0-9958 GCA_044235265.1 Candidatus Sericytochromatia bacterium | reverse complement strand
AGGCGTGGGCGGCGCGACCGCATTCGAGGCCAGCACCAGCAACGACACGGTCGCCTCGGGCAGATTTCCGGCCACAGCATGCAACACGTGAGAGCCGAGAGCGAGGTCGGGCAACTGGCCAGACCGTACGGCGGGTCGATCGTCCACCCGGAAACGGACGTAGGGGGGAAGACGACCAGCCGAGAGGTCTTGCCTCACTTCTGCCCCTGAACTGTCGCGCGCCTCAAGGGCAGCGAGGAGGTCCGGCTGAGGCTGACCTTGACGCCAGTCGATCCGGGGCACTTCGCGCTTCCAGGCCACGCTCTTCAAGACCTTGAAGCCACGCTTGTACGCGGAATAATTTCCAACCTTGACCTCGACGGTCCCGTTCAGGGCGTCGTCGGGGACGGGGAAACGGAGCTTACGGTCTTCGTGAAGCACGACCGTGTCTCGCGGGACGGCCTGCCCCTGGATCCTTATCTCGAGGGCATCTCCGGTCGAGCGCCCGAACTTCTCGCCCCCGATCTCGAGGATGGCCCCGGGCGCCGCATTGTCAGTCTCGTCGCCGTCGGCGGCTCGGACCTTGTCGATGACCGGGATGTTCGGACGAAGCACCAGACCGGTGACCTGGGTCTCTTGTCCTGACAGGACCTCGACAGGGTCGCTCAGGTACGCCTCGCCGCCACCCGCCTTCCAGCCGACAAGGCGAAACTTGCCGGCTGGAATGCCAGAAAGGACGAAGCTACCGTCTTTGGCAGCCTTGGCCAGATAACTCGACCCCGGCACGAACACCTCGGTGCCCGTGAAGTCCACGACGGCGGCATCGGAGTGTTTCAACTTTCCAGCAAGACGGCCGGTGGGCTTCAGGACGACCGGTTCCTGCAAGCTCCCTGCCTTGTCGCCCATGACGAACTCGGCCACCCAGGCCTTGCGACCATCCTCGCCAGGCGCGACGATCTCGAGGTTGAAGGTCCCCGGCGGTAGGGGGATCTCGAACTTGCCGGACGCGTCAGCCTTCACCACGAGTTCGCCAGCCTGGATGCGCCGCTGCCTCCCGATCCGGAAGAAAGCACTGGCATTCGAGACGAGGGTGGCCGCGGATCCGACCGCCAGAGCCCCGGCGGGGTACGCCCGGACGGAGGCGCCTGCCAGCGCGTTTCCGGAAGCGTCCTGGGCCACCCCGTTCAACGGGTTTGCCCGGGCATCGATGAGGGGATTGTCCCGGTTGTCGAGGAGCGGGTTGTCACGCGCATCGAGCAACCCGCTGCCCGGACCCGCGAGCCCGGGACTGGTGGCTCCCCCGGGTCCGTTCGACACCAGCGACGAACCGGGGGCGGTGCATGCCACGAGTCCCAGGGACAGGGCCTGGAGCAGCATCAATCCCCGGTACACCGCTCCCTTGCCGCGATCAGCCATCAACGGGTCCTCCTCGAGTCCGGAACGGGCAGCGCACCCGGATCAGCCAGCAAAAAGATCTTCATAAAAAAAATCACACCCCGGACAGTCGATGCGGATCACGTTGGCGTCGAGGCGCACCTCGACACCCGCCGACCCGCAATCGGGGCACTCCCGCGACCCGGTGGCCAGCAAGCGTTCCACGAGCAGAGACATCTCTTCGTCGGTCCGGGTCTTCACGTCCACACTCCTGGGACACAGGGGATCAGGTCCTGCATACCCGGACGTGGCGACACTCTACCCGCGATCCGTGTCACAAGTTTCCGAGGGGTGGCCGGTCATCGGTCGGGTCCATGGGCCTCGATGAGCGCACACGGCCCGCCGTGGATGACACGCTGACCGGCACGCACCGCCCGGGCGATCGCCTCCGGATCCTCGGCCCCGGGCTGGAACCACACCATGGCCACCCCCAGTTCGCGACAGACCTCCAGGATGGCCTCCGCCTCCGACGGCGGGACGACGACGTTGACCACCGTCGGGATCGGGACCAGGTCGCGCAGGGAGGCCCTGACGGGCGTCCCGTCTGCGAGGGCGGGAGCCACCCGCGGATTGACGGCCTGGACCCGGTAGCCGTGCGCACGCAGGTGCTCGAAAATCTGGCGACCGAACTTGTGCCGGGCCTCGGAAACACCGACCACGGCCCAATCTGCGGCAGCGCACGCTTCCTGGATCGTCGACATGGGACCTTCACCCTTCTTGCACGCTCCGGGGGTCCGGAACGGGGAGCGTCTCTGCTATGATGCCACCATGGCCTTCAAGCGCTCGACCCCGCAAGCCCCCGGAGGGCCCCGCCTTCCCGAGCCGCAGCCAGACGCGACCCCCGAGGAACTCTGCCGGCTGGGCAGCGAATATCTCGAGCGCGGCCAGCTGTCGGATGCCAGCTTTGCGCTGCGCCTCGCCCTGAAACGGGTCCCGCACCATTCCGAGGCGCTCTACCTGCTGGGCGAGGTGCACGCCGAGAAGAACCAGCCCTCCGAGGCGGCCCGTTGCTACCGGGAAGCCGTGACCTCGGACCCATCGATGGCGCAGGCCCATTTCGGCCTCGCGTGGGCCCTCGAGAAGCTCGGGCAGGTGAACGAAGCCATCCAGGTCCAGAAGCGGGGCATCAGCCTGGCACCCGACTCCGTATCGGGACACGTCGAACTCGGGACGATGCTCTTCTACACGGGCGCGCTCGATGCCGCCCAGGTGACGTTCCGCCAGGTTCTATTGCTCGACCCCGAGAATGCGAGCGCCCATCAGGGCCTCGGGGCGATCCATTTCGAGAAAGGCGAGTTCGAGGCGGCCTGCGAGGCCTTCCGGAAGGCCATCGAGTCGGCGCCGGACTGGTCGCTGCCTCACCAGGATCTCGCCACGACGCTCTCGTGTCTCGGAAAGTCCGCCAGTGCCCAGATGCAGGCTCGCGTGGCCCAGCAGGTGGAGGAACGCGAGAAGGCGCGGGAGGAAGCGGAAGCCCTCGCCAGCGAGGCCAACCGGCTCTGGCGTCGGGACGACCTTCAGGGGGCCAACCGCCTGCTCGAACAGGCCCGGGAGCGCTTCCCGGATCATCCCGCGGCCCACCGGTTGATGGGCATGATGGCCGCCTCGGCGGACCGCCTCGAGGAGGCGATAGGCCACTTCGACCGGGCCCTGGAGCTGGATCCCCAGGATCTCGATTCCCGCAGCCATCTGGCCTGGGCATTCGAGCAGGTCGGGCGTCTGGACGAGGCCGAGCAGCTCCTGCGGACCCTGTTGAAGCGCTGGCCCGACGATTCCTGGAGCCACAACCATCTCGGATGGGTCCGATTCCAGCAGGGACATCCCGACGAGGCCATCGGTCATTACCGGAAGGCCCTGGACATCGACTCGCGCAACCTCAACGCGCTCTTCAACCTGGGTTCGGCCCTGATCGAGACTGGCCATTTTCAGGAGTCCATCCCTCCCCTGGAGGCCGTCCTGCGGGCCGACCCGGGTGACACCGAGGCACGGCTCCATCTGGCCTGGGCACTCACCCAGACGGGCGCAGTCGACCGTGCGGAACACGAGCTCTACCGGATCCTGGAGCTCGACCCCTCGGACCTGGATGCCCGTTTCGAACTCGCCGCTTGCAGGGAACACCAGGGAGACCTGGCTGGCGCCCTGGCGGGCTACCGCGAGGTGCTGGCCGCCGACCCGGCCCACGCGGTGGCGCATGCCCAGGTCGGCTCCGTGCTCCTGAAAAAGGGGGATCGCCGTGGAGCCGAGCGCTCCCTGCGAACGGCCATCCAGGCCGATCCGAAGCTCGTTCAGGCCCACCTCGACCTCGCCGAGCTGCTCGAACGCCGTGGCGACCGGCGAGGCTCCATCCGTCAGCTGCGGGAAGGCATCGAGCGGGTGCCTCAGGACCCGGAACTGAAATTCCAGCTGGCCCGCCTCCTGGCCGAGGATGGACGTCTCCATCAGGCCCTCGCGATCCTCTCGGAGCTGGCCCGTGATTTCCCCGGGGAACCGCGCGTCCACCATGAGATGGCGATGAACCTGCACGAGCTCGGACAGCTAGAAGAGGCCCGCGTCGCCTATGCCCGGGGCATCGAGCTGGAGCCCGGACATGCGCCGCTCTTCCTCGGTCTGGCCGGCCTGCTGCACGAGATGGGCGATCTCGTGGGCGCCGAAGATGCGCTGAGGCGAGCGCGCGAGCTCGGGGCCGAGGTCGGCTGACCGCGGCCTGAGGCCCGCATCGTCCGGATCGGTCCAACAGAGCCTGATAAATGAAGGGCCCGCCTGAAACTGGCGGGCCCTCGTTCAAGTGAGCTGGATCGTCCGAAGGAATGGATTCAGGACCCGACCGGGGTCAGACTGGCATCGAGTTGCAGGGCAGAGCGCAGCCGCTCGATGACGTCGGGCATGGAATCAGACTTGACCTGACCGAAGAAGATCAGGCGCAGGACGTTCTCCTTGACGCTCGACAGCTTGGCAAGTTCGGGAATCCCGAGCCCCCAGAGCCCCATCCGCTTGAAGATCTCCTGCATCTCGGACCCGTAGGATTCGAGCGGCGGGAACATGCGGATCATCTCGGGATTGAGCAGGTTGAACTGGATCGGGTTGTCGCTGTACCCCGCATCCGACAGCATCTTGTCGAAGAGCAGGTTCAGGAAACGCAGTTCCAGGTCGTGCATCTCCTCGGCGCGGTACCGCTGCTCTCGCGCGACGGTGTACTCCGGGAAATCCACCGGCTGCATGCCGAGAGCCGTGGAAAAGAGCTGGATGAAGGCCCGATTCGTGGGAAACGGGTGGTCACCCCGCAGGATTCCGTAGAAGTAAGGCCGGCTGATCCGTCCCTCGATCTTCTTGAAGAGATCCTCGCGCGTGAGCTTGAGCTCGCGCATGCGATCCCAGACCTTGAGGGCCGAAGGGGACAGGCCTTCCTGGAAACGGACGTACTCGGGAAACCGGGTGGGCTCGATGGCGAGAATCTCGGCCATCTTCTCGAGCGTTTCCCGGATGCCCGGGAAGGAAACCTTCCCGTTCAGGATGCGATAGATGTATTCGGGGCTCACGCCCAGCCGACGGGCAAACTCAACCTTGCGCAACCCGAGTTCGTCGAGCCGCTTGAGAATGATACCGACGGAGGGTGACACCGTGTGGCGGTCAGCTACCATGACTTTCCTCCTGTCCTTTATTGTATCCTTCCCCACGCAATTGTGTATCGAACACGACACGATGTGAATACGAGATTGGCACAGGGGCGCGCGCTCGAGCAGGGCAAACCGCTGCGCACATCCGTCATCTGGCTGCGCGGGCGAACTCGACGGAGCGCGCAAGCGCCCACAGGGGCAAGGTCTCGACCCATGTCTCCAGGGTCCAGGCCACGAGGGCCTCCCCGTCGGGGACGCGGGGATCGTCGCGGTCGAGATCCCGACCACAGAGCACCTCGGCCTTCCGGAGGTCGCGCGCGCGGACCAGGAGCTGCCTGACGCCCTCCGCATCGCTCTGAGACACTCCACCCGGGCGAGTGTGGTCACCGGACCACCGGAGCTCGGGCGCCATCACTCCCACGCCCGCCTCTGGACGTTCGAGCAGGCGTCCTGCCACGTCCGGACGAGACGGGGCTTCATAGATGAGGGCGAACTGCGCGAAGACGTGGGTTCCCCAGAGGCCGAGCTGGAAATGCGGGTGTGCCTTGTAGCCACGGGCATCGGGCGACAGGGCGAGCCACGTGTCGCGCGGAGGATTGACGGTCCGGCGCGCATGCCGCGCCACGTGCAGATGGAGGGTTTCCCCCAGACGCTCGGACATCCGTGCCCGGAGTTCGGCCCCGAGCGCCTCGAGCCGCGGTCGAACACGGGTGACGAGCGCCTCCATGCACGGCTGGAAATCCTGGATGGTGAAGACCTCGAACTGTTCGGGCCCCAGCCCCTCGAGCCTCGTGCTCATCACGAAAAATGTCGCCCCTTTCGCCGGTTTTTTCTCGATTTTAACGCAAGATTGTCAGTGCTTTGCCTATACTTAAATCAAGCTTAACTTTCAAGGTCAAGGAGGTCTGGCATGCACCGTTCGACGATTCGCCCCACCACCTTCTCCTCGACGCGGCCTCTGGTCCAGCCAGGGCCCCGCGCGCTGACGGGACACCTGAATTTTCACGATCTCGAACAGCTGATCGTCCCGGCCCCTTCCCGGGAGACGGGGTGGGACCGCCTGGCGAAGGCGGTCCGCGGCTGGTGGGAGGCGCGCTAGCGCTTGATCCGCACGCGGATCATCCGATCCGTCTTGCCCTTCGCCATCGGCCCCTCGGTGGGCTCGATCTTGTCGACCACGTTCATGCCCTCGACCACCTGCCCGAAGACGGTGTACCGACCGTCCAGAAACGGCAACGGCTCGAACGCGATGTAGAACTGGCTGCCGGCACTGTCAGGCGCGCTGGACTTCGCCATCGCCAGGGAGCCCCGCAGGTGCTTGCATGTGCTCGACAGCTCGTCGGGGATGCTCCATCCGGGGCCCCCGCTTCCATCCCCCCTGGGGTCTCCGCCCTGGGCCACGAATCCGGGAATCACCCGGTGGAACGTCAGCCCGTCATAAAACCCCTTCTTCACGAGCTTCTCGAAGTTGGCGACCGTCTTGGGCGCCTCCTTCGGGAACAGCACGGCCGTGAAGGCCCCCTTCGCGGTCTTGAACTCGATGCGGCTTCCCACCTCGACCGGGTGCCCGGCAGCCTTCTCGACCAGGGCCATGGGAGAGGGCGAGCCGGTGGTGTCGGCATCCTTCCTGGCAGCGGGCTTCGCCTGCACGGGAGAAGCGACGGTCGAGAACACCAGCCATGCGAGAGCGAGGGGAATGGACTGAAGGAAGCGGGACATCTTGCCGAACCTTTCCTCGGGGAGGCGTGCGAAGCGCGCGCCATGATAGGCAACCGGGGGGACCGTGTAAAGCGGTCGGGCCGGGGGCATGGGGAAGGTCGGAGGTGCAGGGAGACATGGCGAAAGGCAAGCAGGAAAGCGGGAGTGAAGGCAAGGACAAGAAGGGCTTCGCCCTCCCCGAGCTCCCCTTCCTGAAAAAAAAGGCACCCGCGATCGCCACGGAGGAGGGTGAAGCCCCGACGGCCCCTGCACGCGTGAAGCTGCCAGCCGTGGACGTCCCGTTCGTCACCACCTTCCTGCTGATCGTGGGAGTCTCGCTCGGCTCGTCCGCCCTGGCCATCCGGCTCACGATGCCACGCCAGATCGTCGTCACCCGCCCCGACAGCGGAGCGATGGAAGCGGGGCGGGTCCACAATCCCGGGGGATTCCCGGACATCACGACGGGACCGGGGGTGACGACCTCGTATTCCGACACGATGGAGCGGCCCATTGTGCCCGCTTCGACCTACGTCCATCCGCAGGCCAGCCTGGTGGGATACATCGAGGTCGGTCATCAGTCCCTGATCGCCCCTCAGGCGTCGATCCGCGCGGATGTCGGCAAGAGCATCGTCCTGGGCGATCGCGTCTGCGTCCTGGACGGGGCGGTCATCCAGGCCCTGCCCACCCAGGAGGGCGGGAAGCCCCTCATCGAGAACACCGTGATGGTCAACGGCGAAACCTATGCCGTCCATGTGGGGGACCGGGCCGTGGTCGCCCCCCAGGCCCAGATCCACGGCCCCGCAGTCATCGGGCCGGACTCCTACGTGGGGATGCAGGCGCTGGTGTTCCGCTCGCGCGTCGGAGAGCGGTGCGTCGTGGAACCTCGTGCCGCCGTCATCGGGGTGAACGTCCCCGATGGGCACGTCGTCCCGGCCGGGATGGTGGTCACGGATCAGGAGCAGGCCAATCGCCTGCCCGTGCTGTCACCCGGGCACCCCTACGCCGACACGGCCCGCCAGACCGTGAAGAGTTCGGTCGAACTGGCTCGCGGGTACCGCGCCCTGTATCCGCTCCCCGGCGTGCAGGTCGACGAGGACGAGTTGCCTCCCCTCGAGGAAGAGCAGACGGGCTCCCACGGAGCACCCCACGCAGGGGCCTCCGGCGAGGGGCACGGGAAGGAGGCGGGGCATGATCCCGCCGCCGGGGAAGGTCATGCCGGAGAGTCTCATGCCGCCGGTGGCGAGGGACACGCGGCGGAGCACCCCGCAGGCGAGCACGGGGCAGCCCACGGGGAGGATGCCGGGGCTCACGGGGATGCCGGGCATGGGGACACGGGGTCCGGCGGACATGCCGAGGGACACGCCGAGGGACACGGCGGCGGACACTGAGGCGGTCAGACGCGGGTGAGCACGACCCGCGCGATCGCCCAGCGGTAGTCCACCGGACCGTCCGGCACCAGCCGATCCAGGAGGCCGCGAGCCCGCGGGGCCGCCGGCCCGAACATCGCCACCAGGGCTCCACGGGCCTCGAGTGCCTCGAGCCACGCCGCCGGGGACTCGAAGGTCTCGGACCGGTCGATCCGGTCGATCCGTCCGTCGACGAACCCCGGGAAGGTGCCTGCAAGCCGGTCCACCGACCAGCCCGGCGCGACCGGCACGGCCCCCTCGTGCCGGAGGGCCAGCAAGGCCCGACGCACGGCGGCGTTGCCGCCTTCGCGGGCCCCCGTCGCCCGGACGGGAACGGCCATGAGCAGGCATCCCCCCGGGCGCAGGACCCGGTGAACCTCGCCGAGGGCCAGCGCCTCCTCGAACCAGTGCCAGGCCACGCTCGAGACGACGACATCCAGGCTCCCGGACTCGAGGGGCAGGGCCTCGGCCCGGGCCCGGAGCCAGCCGACCGCCCCGAGGGTCTCCTTCCCCCGCGCCTGTTCCAGCATGGGGGCACTCGCATCGGAAGCGAACCATTGCCAGGACGGACGCGCCCCCGCGACCACCTCGGTGGAGATGCCCGTCCCGCAACCGAGGTCGAGGGCCCGCGCCCCCCCCAGCACGGGCAGCAGGTCCGCGAGGTCCCGGGCGACGGCTCCATACAGGGTCCGCGAGGCCCGGGTCTCGTAGCGCCCGGCGCTGCGGTCGTAGGGCGACGTCACGGGAGGCGCGCCAGGGGGGGCGCCGTCAGGACCGTCCCGGGGTAATACCAGGCCAGGATCTCGGCATGCGTGAAGCCCATGTCGGCCATGGCCTTCGCACCCCACTGGGACATCCCGATGCCGTGCCCCCAGCCCCGACCGACGAAATGCCAGCGGCCGTCCGCCAGACGCTCCACGTTCCAGTAGGCACTCCGGAGACCGAGCGAGGACCGCAGTCGCTCGGCCGGGACCACCTGTGTCGCCGGGCCCGCCTCGAGGCGCACCCGCCGGGCGCGTCCGGTCTCGGTGCGCTCGACGGGTTCGATGCCCGTGATCTCGACGGATCCGGACCCCGGCCACTGGCGACCGAGCTGACGGTTCACCTGGGCCGCCTCGAGCGTGAGCTCCCACGCGTAGTGAGGGCTCTGCTGGTCGAAATCCGGGACCGGCTGGAGATAGGGCACATCGCGCCCCCAGGCGGCCCGACACGACTCGGTGAAGCCGCCGGACGAGTCGCAGTAGACGGCGTCGATGGGGCGATCGCGCCAGGTGAGCACGCGTCCCCGGGTCTCGTCGACGGCCCGGTTCGTCGAGGGCCTCTCGAGGGCGACCCCGCCGTAGACCTGGCTGGCGACCGTCGCCTTGAGATCGTAGCCCAGGCTCGCGAACTGGCCCAGATGAGCGAGGGCATAGGTCCGGGCCGCGACGGCCTGAGCCTTGAGGGCCTCGAGGGGCCAGCTGGGGATGGATTCGGCCGGCACCACACCGTACAGGTAGGCTTCGAGCTCGACCACGTTCACGCCGACGACGCTCGACTCGACCTGCCTGACCTCGACCTGGCCCCGGTAGGGTCGACCGTTGATCGACAGCGTGGCCTCGGGCATCGGCACGCAGCGCACGACGGGCGGCAAGGACATCGTGGCAGAGCCCGAGGCGTCGAGGCAGAGGCCCCCTGCCTCGACGCGGAAGGCGACGGCCGGACCGGCAGAGACGGTGGCCAGCGTCGCCCCCACCGGATGCAGGACCACCCAGTCCCGGGAACTCGCCACGCCGAGACGTGGCGCCCCCTCGACGACCCCGATCCGCAGATCCCGGGGGACCGGCG
>JBIIHZ010000027.1:0-10038 GCA_044235265.1 Candidatus Sericytochromatia bacterium | reverse complement strand
TTCACCCTGCCGCGGACCTCCGGACCAGCCGGGCTGAAGGTCATCGATCTGGTGGCCGGCTTCCCGGACCACCCCCGGGCGATCGAGGCGATCGATCTCGACCTGCCCCCGGGGTCCCGGACGGCCATCCTGGGAATCAACGGAGGCGGCAAAAGCTTGCTGGCGGACCTGCTGGTCGGTCTGCGCGAACCGGAACGGGGGCACGTGGAAATCGACGACCATGACCTTCGCGATCTCGAGCACGTCAGCCTGCACCGGCAGGTAGCCCTTGTCCGCCCGGAAGAGGTGGTCGCAGGTACCGTGATGGACAATCTGCGGCTCTGGCGCGAAGACGTCACGCCTTCCGAGGCCCGCCATGTCCTCGACACGGTGGGCCTGTGGGACGAGGTGCGGGCGCTGCCCTCGGGCCTCGACACGGAACTGTCCACGGGCGGGTATCCACTCTCTCCTCGAGAGGCGGCGCGACTCGTCCTGGCACGAGCACTCGCGGCCCGCCCCCGTCTGCTCGTCGTCGACGAGGCCCTCGATGGACTGGACCTCGACCGTCGCGAGGCGATCATCTCGGCCTTCGTGGAGGCTCGGGCTCCCTGGACCCTGGTCGTATTGACCCAGAATCCCGAGATCGCGGCCCGGTGTCAGCATACCTTCAAGCTGGCGCCACGGTCGCCGGGCCAGGGAAGCACCCTGTCGCCCGTCACCGTTTCTGCCCCGGCAGGAGGCCCCTGGTGAACCACATGACCGACCTTCCCTCCGTGACGCCCCGCACCGGGGAGTCCTGGCTGGCTGCCGAGACCGCCTACGCGTCCATCGAAGCCGTCCGTCCCCCTGCAGGCACGAAGGTGATGACCTCCGTGCTCGTCGCCTTGCTGCTCACGTCATCGCTGGCGCTGGCCCTGATTCCCTGGCAGCAGGCCGCTGGTGGCAAGGGACGCGTGATCGCCTGGAACGCACCCGACCGTCAACAGGTGATCGAGGCCCCCATCGATGCTCGGATCTCGAACTGGCTCGTCCGGGAAGGTGATCTGGTCCGGCAGGGCGACGTCCTGATCCAGCTGATGGACAACGATCCCGACTTCGTGGACCGCATGAACGCCGAACGCAAGGTCCTGGTGACGCGCCTGGAATCCGCCCGACAACGGGCCACCGCCTTCGACGGTCGAATCCTTGCGCTCGAGGGCTCGCTCCTCGGTGCGGAAGATGCCGCTGAAGCCCGGGTCCGGCTGTCGGTCGATCGGGTTCGAGCGGCCGAGCAGGGCCTGAGGGCAGCGGAAGCAGCGGTTCCACCCACCCGTCTCAACCTGGAACGCCAGCTTGCTCTCGAGGCGAAGGGCCTGGCCTCCGTCCGCCAGGTCGATCTGGCCCGGCTGGAACTCACCCGGGCCGAGACCGAACAAGGTCGGATGCAGGCCCTGCTCACGGCGGCCAAGAGCGAAGAAGCGGCAGCTCGAGCCGATCGTCGCAAGGTCGGCACCGATGCGCGAGCGGCTCTGCAGGATGCGCGTGCCAGTCGGGCCAGTGCAGAGGCCGAAGCAGCGGCAGCCCAGGCCGAGATCGTCCGGCTCGACACCCGACTCGCCCGTCAGCAGACCCAGATCGTCCGCTCGCCCCGCGACGGAATGGTCCAGCGCATCATCGCCAACCAGGAAGGGAGCTACGTCCGGGCCGGAGAAGCCCTGGCCCAGCTCGTGCCCTCCAGCGGTGCCCCTGCCGTCGAACTGACCATCAAGGGAAATGACGTGCCGCTCGTGGCCCCGGGCCGCGTCGTACGTCTCCAGTTCGAAGGGTGGCCCGCCATCCAGTTCATCGGCTGGCCCTCCGTCGCCGTGGGCACCTTTCCGGGCAAGGTCTCCTTCATCGATCCGTCGGACGATGGCTACGGACAGTTCCGGATCGTGGTGCAGCCCGAGAAGCCGGGTGACTGGCCGGACACCCGGTACCTGCGTCCCGGCGTTCGGGCCAACGGCTGGGTCCTGCTGAACCAGGTGCCGCTGGGTTATGAACTCTGGCGCCAGTTCAATGGCTTCCCGCCCGTCATCAATCCCAACGCGAGCGACAAGGGCGACGACGATCCCAAGCTCGATCCCCCGAGCAAGAGGCTCAAGAAATGACCCGATCGTCACCATTCCGGGGCCTGATCGTGGTCCTGGTCGCGGCCGGTAGTCTCGGATTCCTGTCCGGGACGGCCCGAGCCACTTCGATTCCCGCCCCCCTCACCATCGGGGACGTCGTGGCTGGCCTCCACAGGACCTACCCGCCGCTGCTCGCCGCCGAGCAGGAGCGCCAGGCCGCGGTCCAGGATCGTCTCCAGGCCGAGGGCGGCTTCGATGCCACCCTGCGATCGCGGCTCGCCCGGACGGCCACGAGCGCTTACCCGCAGACACGTCTCGATGCGCAGGTCGAGCAGGCGACCACCCTCGGGGGACTGACCTGGTTCGGTGGATACCGCCTCGGTCTCGGTGATTTCGCCACCTATGATGGCAAGCTCGAGACCAACCAGGGCGGCGAATTGCGGGCAGGGCTCTCCTGGCCCCTGCTGCGGAACGGCCCCATCGACCGACGCCGGGCGACGCTGTTGCGGGCCGAGCAGGGCCTGATCGTCGCAGACGGCACCTTCCGGCAGCAGCACCTTGAAACGGCGCGTACCGCCAGCTGGCGCTACTGGGACTGGGTAGCAGCCGGCATGCGGCTGCGGCAGACCCGGCAGATCCTGGAGGTCGCGGAACGCCGCACGAACGACCTGGAGGAAGCCCGGCGCATCGGACAGATCCCGGCGCTCGAGGTGCTCGAGAACCAGCGGGCCGTGTTGCAGCGCCGTGCCCAGGTCTTCGCGGCAGAACGGTCACTGGTCCAGGCCGGCATCGAACTCGGGCTGTACGTGCGCGACGCGGCAGGGGCACCGGTCGACGTCGGATCGGACCGGCTGCTGTCCTTCTTGCCAGAGGCCAGCCCACCGGTACCGGATGAGAACCGCGCGCGAGTCACGGCCCTGGCCAACCGCCCCGAGGTCGTCCGGATCGAGGCCCAGGTCCAGATGGCCAGGATCGAGGTCGACCTGAACCGGAACCAGACCCTGCCGGGGCTGGATCTGTCGCTGTCGGGGTCCCAGGATCTGGGCGCCGGAAGTGACAGGAGGACCCCGGCCGAGCTCGAGGCTGGCATCGGTCTGGAGTGGCCCATTCAAACCCGGACGCTGGTGGGGCGCCTGGGGATCTCGGAAGCCCAGCTGGCACGCCTGGAATCCCAGCAACAATTCATCAGGGACCGGGTGCATGCCGATGTCCGGGACACCTGGAATGCCCTGAACCTGGCCAAGCAGCGAGCCGACATCTCGGGCAAGGAACGGGAGCTGGCGGCGCAGCTCGAGACGGCCGAACGAGAACGTTTCCGGATCGGGGAGGGCACGCTCTTCATGGTCAATCTGCGGGAGCAGGCAACCCTGGAAGCCGGGCTCCGAGAGATCGACGCACGCGCGGACCAGTTGAAACAGCAGGCTGCCCTCGAGGTGGCGATGGGGTTGTTACCCGGTGAGCCACACTCGCCGGCGAACTGATCACGTCTCTCCGGGCGAGAGCCAGCGGGCAACCGTGTTCCCGAGACTCTCCGTCGCTTTGCCCTCGTTGGTGTAGGCATCGACGAGCTGGAAGGCCCCGACCGCCATCGAGGTGGCAAGCATTCCCACGGTCAGGGGAACGGAACCCACGACCATGGCTCCGGCACCGAGCACCGTCCCGAGCACGGTCAGCGAGGCATTGGCGGCGGCAGCCGGACGCCTGGACGGATCGGGTTCGACGACAGCCTTGTACACGTCGTAACCCGCAAAGGGAATGCTGATGACCGGACCGAGCCGTCCGATTGCCGCGCCCACCCGGGAGAGTCCCCGGACCGCGCCGAGGGCAGGTGCGGCAACCCGCTGCACTTCCGGTGCGGTCTGAGTCACCGTCCGGCCCACCTGGCGCAGCGCAGGCCCCAGGGCCAGGCGATCGCCCATCAGGACCTCGTTGGTATGGCGTGCCGCCCGCTCGATCGTGCTGCCCTTGCGCGCGGCCATGGCTGTCGCACGGGTCCCATCCTGGGCCACGCCCTGGATCCCCAGACCGTCGGTCACCTTGTCGAGCGATGGATCTCCCGGAGCATCGTCCTGGGGTGGCGGCGCGCTCTTTCCCGGACTTTTCGGAGACACCGGGCCCCGGTTTCCATCGACGTTCATGCGACCTCCCGGAGCCCCATCGCCCTGCTCCTTCATACCCGCATGATGAGCTGAACTTGCTCGCTCAACCGCATCTGGCCAGGGTGATGAGGGGAGGAAATCGATGATGCGACGCGTCATGACCTGGACCGGGGGACTCCTGTGCGCGGGATGCCTGACCCGCGGCGGAGTTCCGGCCATCTTGCAGCCGGTCGGCCCACCGGTCGAGACGGTCTCGCCAGCAGGTGCCAGCCCCTCGCCGCTCCCCACCTCATCGCCGGGGGAGCCCGCGGAAGCGATCGCCCGGGACGTCCTGGTCCTGGCCAACCGTGAGCGCGAATCGCGAGGACTGATGGCCCTCACGAACGACTCGCCCCTGACACGGGCGGCACGGTACCGGAGTGAAGACATGGTTGCCCGAGACTATTTTTCGCACGTGGATCCGGACGGGATGGGCCCCTTCCAGCTCCTCCAGAAGCTGGGGATCCCTTTCCAGTACGCTGCCGAGAACATCGCATGGAATGGCGAGCCGGCCCGGACAGCCGCACGGCGAGCCTTGGAAAACTGGATGGGATCGAGCGGTCACCGGGCCAATCTCCTCGATGCCCGGCAACGCAGGACGGGTATCGGGGTGAGCGCGCGCCCCGCGGGCGGCTGGAACATCACCCAGCTCTTCACCGATTGAAGGTCGGTTCAGCCCCGCTTGCGACGGATGAGACGAGCGGCATCGCGGTTGCGATAGCAGGTCAGCACCAGCTGGCCCGTGGGGTCGAGGACCACGGTCGTCCCGACCAGAGCCTCGAGTTCCTTCTGGAGACGCCTGGGGACGTCCCTGTACCCCAGGAACACGAACCAGGCCCCGGCGGCATGCACGCGCCGGCCATGGCGGAGGACCAGGGCCAGGGCGTCCAGGCCGATACCGCGCTGGGCCATGCGTTTTCTGGCGTGCGTGACGAGATGCGGCAACACGACGGCTTGACCTCGGGGATGCTGGCGCGAAGGGACGCAGGATTTCCATCATGCGTTATGTCGTGACATGTTGTCACGACCTCGGACTTCAGGCGAAAATCAGGCGAACTTAATCTTCGATCGGGGTGGCGAGTGAGGCCGCATGGGCCGCTATGTGACCGGAGTTTCCCGGAGCCCCGGTCGGCACCATCGCGGGGTCACGGGGATACACGGCCCGGCATCTCGGATGCCGGAGCAAGAGCCGATCCAGCCAGCGGAAGGGGATGGTGAGCCCCGTTCGGTCCGGGTCCGACTCCCCGCGCGAAACGAACACGAACGGGATGTCGGCCAGGTGGGCCAGCAGCAACGGATGGACATCGCCGACGATGACGGCCAGATCGAACGAGCCGCGCAGTTTCCGGAGGGCTCGGAACTGCTCCCAGTTGCGGACGAGGGCTCCCGGGGGCCGGATGAATGATGCCCGACTGTACGGCGTGAGCCCTTCCCCCGGCTCGGGGCGCAGGGGAGCCACCACGGGCAGACCTGCCCGGTGGTAAGCCAGGCCTGGGCCCTCGAGTGGAAAGGCGCGGAGGCGGTAGCCCCTGCGGGGCCAGGAACGGGCGATCGCCGCGGCGACCTCGTCCTCGCCCGGTCCGTTGCTGACGAAGCAGATGGTCCCGGTACCGGGTCGCTCGGCACGAGCCATCCTGCGCATGCCGACCAGCAGGCCCATCATCGAGAAGAACAGGATGCTGTTCCGGCCCTCGGTCAGGATGAAGTCGAAGGCCCCCAGCACGAGATAGCCGACGATCGTACAGCCCAGGATGGTCACGTGTCGGGACCAGCGTCCATGACGGGTTTCCAGGATGGCCTTCACGACCAGGGACACGAAGGTGCCGACCAGAGCCACCAGCACGAAGAGCCCGTACTCGGCCCCGATCATCAGGTAGAGATTGTGGGCGTGAGGCATGACCTCGACGATCTCGGGGTTCTCGAACCGCGGGTATGCCACGGACCAGGATCCGGGCCCCCACCCGAACCAGGGCCTGGCGGCGATCATCTGACACGCACTCTCCCACACCATGCGCCGATGGAGGTTGCTGCCGAAGCGAGGCTCGAGCAGCGTCTGTAGCCGCGGTAGGACCATCGACCAGCACGCCGAGACGCCGATCCCACCGCCCAGCGTCATCCATGCGAGGGCGCGCCGGTCGAGCAGGACGCCGATGAGGAGCCCCAGCACGAGCGTACCGATCCATCCGGAGCGGCAGCTGGTCATCAGCTGAGCCAGCAGCACGACGGCGAGACCTGCCGCGACGGCCGCGCGCGCAAGGTGACGGCGCTGGAGGAGCAGCATCAGGCCGAGACCGGTCGCCAGCAGGAGGTACCCGGAAAAAATGTTGGGATGGTAAAAGACCGAGGCCACTCGGTCATCCGGAGTTCCCAGGCGGATCAGCAGCCCCAAGATCTGCGTGTCCACGTGGAGGTGAGCCATCGCGATCGCGATCCCCACGACCGAGGACACCACGGCTCCCCAGAACACGTTCGCGACGATCGCCCACAGGCGCGCAGGCCGATCGATGTAACGTCCGAGTGCCCAGACCACCAGGAAATAGGCCGCGAAAAGGATGGGGGCTGCCCAGCTGACGGTGGGGGTCACCGAAAGGGCGGCTGCAGAGGCGACGAGAAGCACCAGCAGCGAGAAGCTCTTGGTGGGAAGCGGGAGCAGCTTCGGTCGGCGCGTGAAAGCAGCTCGTACCCCCAGCACCAGAAGCACGAGGGCACTCAGGACGGATACCAGAGGCAGGGCACCGAAGGCTGCTTGCAGCCAGGCGCCCACCCGGTCCCGCGGAAGCGAGGAGGTGGCCATCCCCACCAGTTTACGATGGCAGCACGCCGGCCCTCAAGATGGGGACGATCGCGTGGTATCATCGGGCCATGGCTGCCCACGAAGCGCTGTATCGCAAGTATCGCCCCCGGTCCTTCTCCGATCTGGTCGGCCAGACGCAGGTCAGCCGGACCCTGGAACATGCGCTCCGTGAGGGGCGTATCTCGCACGCCTACCTGTTCACGGGCCCCCGGGGCACGGGCAAGACCTCCAGCGCTCGCATCCTGGCGACCAGCCTCAACTGCGTGGAAGGCCCCACCCCGAACCCGTGTGGCCGCTGCGAATCGTGCCTCGCGATCCGGCAGGGCCATCACCTCGACGTCATCGAGATCGACGCCGCCTCGAACCGGAGCGTGGATGACGCCCGCGATCTCCGGGAACGGGTCAGGTTCGCCCCCACGGCCGGGCGGTACAAGGTCTTCATCATCGACGAGGTCCACATGCTGACCCGGGAGGCGTTCAATGCCCTCCTGAAGACCCTCGAGGAACCTCCACCCAACCTGGTGTTCATCCTGGCCACGACGGACATCCACCAGGTCCTGCCGACGGTCACGAGCCGTTGCCAGCGTTACGACTTTCGGCCCATTCCGAACGAGGCCCTCATCGCTCGCCTCGAGGAGGTGGCGCGCCTCGAAGGGTTCGGTGTAGAAGCGGGTGGGCTTCACGCGATCGCCCGGAAGGCGGCGGGCGGCCTGCGCGATGCCCTCAGCATCCTCGATCAGGTGCGAGCCTTCTCCCGGGACGAATGCATCACCACCCGGGAAGTCCTCGACTCGCTCGGCATGGTGCCCCAGGACGTCCTGGTCGGGCTGCTCGAGGATCTGGGCAAGCGCGAGATCGTCCCGACCCTCGAACGCCTTCAGGGCGTCCTCGACCACGGGCTCCCGGCAGGGCTCGTCCTCCGGGAACTGATCGAATCGCTGCGCCACCTGCTCGTCGCCCGGGCGAGCGGTTGGTCCACTCCCGAACCGGGAATCCGCGATCCGCTCGTCGAGGTTCTGTCCGAACCCCTCCGCCTGGGTCTGCCCGCCCTCCTCGCGCACTGGCAAGGCCCCGAGATCCTGTGGGCCATCGAGGTCCTGCGGGAGACGGAGCGGTCGATGAGAACGTCTCACCAGGACACGCTCTGGCTGGAGGTGGCCCTGATCCGGCTGTCAGACCGTCCCCGGGTGGCGAGCCTCATCGAACTCGAACAGCGCGTGACGGCGATCGAGCAGCGGCTGGCCCAGGGCCCGGTCCCCCCACCCCGGACCGGCATGGCGCCCCGACCGACGGTGCCGGCGGCCCCTGCCCCGGAGCGCCCGGCGGCCAGCCCCGACCCGGTCTCGCCCGTGGCGGGTTCGCCCTCCCCCGCACCCGTGGCAGCACCGCCCTCGCAACCGCCCACTCCCACCCCGCCCGCCGGACCGCTTCCGGAGGCTTCCGATGCCGGTCCCGGTGGGGGCGAGGACATCCTGCCGCGGTTCATCGCGTCCCTGCAGTCCGTTCACGTCACGACCCACAGCCTCGCCCAGCAGCACGCGATCAGCGCCCGCCTGGAGGGCAAGCGGCTCCATCTTGCGGTCAAGGCCCTCGTGAACCTGTTCGAGCAGCGGCGACCGCACCTGGTCAAGGCGGCCGTCCAGGCCTTCGGTGAAGGCGTGGAGGTCACGCTCACCCTCGAGTCCGGGGGAGGGACTGCATCGGACCCTAGACGCGCCGGTGTCGGCCTCGGTCCCGCGACACCGGCTAGTTCCCCGAGACCGACGTCCCCTGACGCTGCTCCCCGGTCCGAACCCGTCGCGCCTCCGGTCGCGTCCGTCGAGATCGTCACGGACCCCGCACCCGACCTGAGCCCCTCGCTTCCCGTCCCGGCTCCTTGCCGGACGGACGGCAGCGAGGAACGCGCCCGTCAGGCCGATGAACCCGGGCAGGACCTGATCGAGCGGACGCTCGAGTTCTTCAACGGACGTCTCGTGCCTGGAGGCGACTGAGGTGGGTGGACCGACCACGAAGCCGCCCGGCCCCCCGCTAGCCCGGTGGAGCCACGAACTGGTTCGCTTCGTCGATCGCCTGCTCGCGAGACGACCTCGCTCGGGTCGGGCGCGACCGCGCCGCACCTGCTCTGTCGGCCGTCTCGCGATCGCCCTGCTCGTGCCGGCCGGCCTCCTGATGGCGAGCCTCTGGCCCCTGATGGCCACCGGGCGTACCCGCACCACCATCCTTCGCATCACCCCGGAGCAGGACCGCCCGGCGATCCTCCGGCGGCTCGAAGCCTCGGGTGTGATTCGCTCGGCCAGAGCCCTCGACCTGGCCCTGTCGCTCACGGGCCATGACGGCCTCCCCGATTCCGGAACCTACGCCACGACGGGACGTCTGGCGGCGATCGCCACGTGGGAGCGCCTCCTCCGGGGAGAGGATCGCCTCGTGAGTGTCACGGTCCCGGAAGGGTGGTCCTTGAAGCGCATCGATGCACACCTGGCAACCCGGGGACTGACCCGTCCCGGCGCCTTCCTGGAAGAGTCCCTCCGGGTCGGCCGGCACGTCGAGCGGCATCCCTGGCTGGGCCGTCCACGCCCCCCGGAAACGCTCGAAGGATACTGCTTCCCGGACACCTACTTCCTGCCCGAAGGCGCGATCGAGCCCGGGCAACTGATCGATCGGATGCTGACGAGGTTCGAACAGGCGGTGCTTGAACCGTTCCGGGAACACGCGTCTCCCGGGCTCACCCTCCACGAGGCCCTCACCCTCGCCTCGCTGGTGGAACTGGAAGCGGCCCGCCCCGAGGAACGGGCGCACATCGCCGGGGTCTTCTTCAACCGTCTGGAACGTCACATGCGGCTCGGGAGTGATCCCACGGTCGAGTATGCGCTGGGCTGGCATCAGGGGGCGCGAGGACTCCGGTCACGCGATATCGCCATCGACAGCCCGTACAACACCTACCGGGTCACGGGACTCCCCCCGGGTCCGATCGGAAATCCCGGTCGTGACTCCTTCGTGGCCGTCCTGAAACCGGAGAGAACCGACGACCTCTACTTCG
>JBIIHZ010000348.1:0-3046 GCA_044235265.1 Candidatus Sericytochromatia bacterium | reverse complement strand
GCACGCGCGCCAGATCCCCGCCCCAGCCGGGGGGCAGCGCCGTCTCGAGGACCGCGACGGGTCCCCGGGGATGAGCGGTGACCTCGGTCCCGAGCCAGGCGCGCACGCCGTCGACGGGACCGAACAGGCCACTGCCCGAGGCGAGGATACGCATCGTCGGGAAGTCGCCCGTCCGAGCCCCCATCGACCGCAGCACCCAGAGAGCCGCCGGGTCGACGATGGCGCCCGACACCGGCAGGACGTCCCAGCCCTGGAGCCAGCGGGCCCCCCAGGCCGGTACGGACAGCGGATCGACGGCCAGGGACGTGAGCACGAGGCGCGTGACCCCGAGCTGACCGATGGCGAGCAAGATGGCGAGCGCCTGGACGACGGGACGCCCGGGGCTGAAAACGGGAGCGTGCAGGCCCATCAAGAGACGCGCGGCATGCGCCCTCAGGGAGCCCTGCCATGGAGACCGCCGGATGGCTCTGACGATATCGGGAATGTCCGGACGAGTCAGTTGCGCCTCGCAGACGACGCTCAGCCCGAGAGCCGGAGACGGCTCGAGGCGGATGGTGACTGGCCCCACGACGGGGGCGAGATCCTCCACGAGGCGGTCGGTATCGATGCCCGCATCGACGAGCGCAGCCAGCAGGGCATCGAGGGTCACCCCGCGCGAGACGTCCAGGACGAGCGTGTTCACGGCCACCACCTCCGCTCCGATGATGATCGGGCGAAGGATGGGTCGTCTGTGATGGCGCTCAGCCCTTGCGATTCTCGCGAAGGGCCTTCTCGAAGACGAGATAGACGCGAAACAGGGAGAGCCCCACGACGAGCACGCCCGCATCGGCCACGGGATGCACGACCCCGGCAGGAGCCACCCCGAGGTGAAACAGGATGATGGCGAGTTCACGCACCGTGAGCGCGCCTGCGCCCACCAGGAACCAGTCGACGGCCCCGGCGAGGGGAAACGGGTCGAGACGGCGCAAGAGGCGATCGCGGATGATGGCCCCGACCGAGATGGCGCTGAAGGACAGGAAGAAGGTGAAGAAGTTGAGCACCAGGGCGAAGCCTCGCCAGGCCTCGACGGGAACGAAGCTTTCCATCGACTATCCGTTTCTTCAGGACGGGACGAGAACGAGGGCATTGCTCACGGGACGCTCGAACCCGTCCGAAGGACGGTTCACGAGGTTGCCACGAACCACCATGGCCGTGGAACCGCCCCCGTCGAGGTTGATCGCCTCCACGGCCCCGAGTTCGCGCATGAAGCGGGCCAGCTCGTAGAGGGTCATCCCGACGCTCGTGGCCTGGCGACCGTCGACCGTCACGAGCACGATCCCCGTATCCCCGACGTATCCGATGGCCGTCCGGGGGGCACGGCCACGCGCGATGTCGGCCTGGAAACGCTCTTCCCGGGCCGTGACGAGCACCTTGCCGCGCTGGACGAGGGTCGGCCCTCCCCCGACGGCACACTGGACCCCGAGCCACACGTCCGACAGCTGCGCGAACACGGTGGCACGCTGACCGATCCGGACATGGCGTAGCATCTCCTGCAAGGCCTTGCCCTGCGCCGAGATCACGTAACCATCGACGGGAATGAAGCTGTTGCCGGTATTGACGGCCTCGATGGTCCCATCGGCGGCCACGACGACCTCCCGCCGGCTCGGATCGGGAATCGAGCCCGTCCGGGAAGCCCAGTGCGACGTGTAAAGAACCGTCTGATCGCGGACGGGAGGCCGGTTCACGGCAGTCACGGCGAACAGATGACCGTTGGAGAGCCGGATTGCAGCCTTGAGGCGCGCGTTGTCCACGAAGCAGGAACCGTCATACCGGACCCCGAAGACGGAGCGATTGAGAAAGCTGGAATGGACGACCTGTCCATCCTGGACGATGAGGCCCACGGGATCGCCCCGACCGGGGGTGAAGAAGGTGCCGTTGACCGCCGCGATCGCCCCGGCCTGCCTGGCCAGCGAGGAAACGGTGGTCAGACCGAACCCCCTGTTCGACCGGGCGATCTGAGGCCGGATCCCGACCGTACGCAGGTTCGCCCGGACGACCCCGATGGAGAACGGCCCGGCCTGTGTCCAGCGCAGCACGCGCTGGAAGGTCACCCCGTCCGCGATGGGGACGGTGCGATGCCGGGTGATGACATCCGGCATGAAGAAATCGAAGTGGTCGGAGTGAAACGTGCCCGTGATGGCATACGGGAAACGCCACCGGGCCACCACGCGCACGTAGGCGCCATCCTGCTGGATGGTGACGGTTTTGATCGGGCCTCGGGCCAGGGGCTTGACCACCGTGTTCCGCACCCGGTTCGCCACCTGGATGTCCCACCGGACTCCATCGACGAGCGGTACCTTGCGGATGAGGCGCGGCGACTGTAGCCGGACGCGGAACCGGACCCCGTTCTCGGAGGTGAACGTGGACCACGTCTCGGCCGCCGCAGGCGCCGACGCAAGCCACCATGCAGCAAGAAGCAGCAGAGGAAACGAGCGCCGATGCACGCCTGGACCGCCCTTCAAGCGCCGAGATCCCCATACCCGGCTAAAGAGCAAGATCATCGACCCCGTGAATGCTGCTTGCCGTGGCCACGGTCACGCCTCTCGGCGAGACCGCTCAGGGCGAACCGACCTCGAGCGCCTCGAGCAGGGCCTGCATGCCCTCGGGACGCACGGTCTCGAGCACGATCTCCCGGGTCAAACCGAGGACCCGGGCCAGTCGCTCCGCACGGATGCGATGCTCCTTCAGGCGACGCTGATACGCGAGAGCTGCCGGGACCTCGTCGGGAGCGAAGCGCACGCACGCCTCTTCGATGCAGCAGCCGATCGACTCGGCAAGCTCCGAGTAGACCTGCTCGTATGTCATGCCAAGACCCGGGACCTCGAACGTGAAGAGCTTGCGCATCGGTATCTCCCCTCGGTCACGTGACGCCACGAGCATCACCTAGCCTTAAATATACATTAACCTTCATCGACCAGAGGGCGGCTGATCTTGCGTCAAGCTGGACCAGTTTCCTCGCGGTGCCATCACCCAGACCGCCCGGGCGACCGATTCCCCGCGAGGAAAC
>JBIIHZ010000347.1:0-3066 GCA_044235265.1 Candidatus Sericytochromatia bacterium | reverse complement strand
CCAGGGCGAGTTGCAGGGCCTCGAGTTCGATGGACCGGAGCGCCTCTCGATCGCCACCGGTCAGCCGGGATCCCAGCGGGGAAAGCAGGTTCGACCGCCAGTTCTCGATCGCGATCGCCGCCTGATTCAGGTCCCGACGTCGGTCGACCAGGTGTTGCAGGCGTGCCAGGGCCACCCGCAAGGCCGCATGGCGGTTGGCTGAGGGCAACTCGACCAGCTGATCCAGGACTGCCTCGCCTGCCGCTTTCAACCAGGCAGGCTGCTTGCGGGAAGCGTGAATCAGGTGGTCCCCCAGGTCGATCAGGGCCTGTACGTGGTCACCTTCATCGAGACACCTCCGGATGCGGTCCGCATCGTCCGCACGCAGGGTCCGGTGGTGGTGGTTCCCGATGTAGGTCTCGACTGCTTCCGGGGCAGTCTGGCTCCTGCGTGCCCGCAACCAGGAGTTGCAGAAAAGGTCGGCAAGCATCAGGCGAGGTTCCCGGGTGGCGCTCGCAAACTGCAACCGGGTTTGCCAGCGTCCCGCTCCAGCCAGGGGATTGCGAAGGTTTTCCAGCGCGAGGCGTTCCGTCAGGCGTGACAGGTAATCTTCTTTCGGAGTCCGATCGAGGATCCGATCGTCACCATCGCGAGGCACGCTCCGAAAAGCGATCAGTATCTCCAGTTCGATGGCTGCGGCTTGCCTGGCCGAGGCCTTGCGGGCGAAACTCGCCAGGCCGTCGGCGAACACGTTCACATAAGTGGTTGCGTTGTCGATGATCGTTCGCTGGCTGACGTGCTCGAATAGCACGCCTTTCCACCCTCGAGCCGTCCAGTCAGCAAACGCCTTGCGGGAGAGTTCGGCCCGATCGCCTCGGTAATCCTTCGCATGGTAGCCATCGGGTGGCATCGGATATCCGTACACCCGTTCGAGGCTCTCCAGGGCGTCTTCGAGGCATATCTCATCGGGGGCCCAGAGTCCACCGATGGCGGAAAGGGCTCCGTCGTTAAACGACCCGCTCTCGTCCAAGTACAGGTGAAGGCGGGTCACGCAGCCTCCTGACCAGGCATCACCGACCGGGTCACGTTCATGCCTGCCTCCCTTCCGGCGCCGCCCCCGCCGCAGCATTCATCCGCGCCACCTGGCTGCGGGCCGCCGCGTACGAGGCCCGGGCGATCGCCGTCAGCTGTTCGGCCAGCGGTCTTTCAGCCACGATCTTCCGGTTCAGGTACACGCACACGACCATGCCGCACAGGGCCGTCACGATCGCCGGTCCCGGCAGCAGCAGGCTCACCGAGAACCCCGCGAGTTTCACGAAGACGCCCTTCTTCAGGGCTTCCTTCGACAGCCGGTGCTTCCGGTAAGCGACGATCGCCGAGACGACCGTCACGAGTCCCGCGATCGGGTTGGCCGCCACGATCGACCCCACCCCGAGCATTCCGATCGCTCGCGAGAAATGTTCATGCTCCTGCTTCGACCAGGACAGCGCGACCGCAAGAGCCGACAGCGTACCCGACAGCAGCGCCTCGATCGCCTCGCTCCCGTTGAGCGTCACGAGGTCCCGCGCGGCCGCTTCGGTCCAGCCCGCATCCCGCAGGGCCACGTACACCCCCTTCGACCACTCACCAAGGGGCATGCCCCCCGGTGACGACAGGTCCTCGAGGTAGGCCTTCATCCACGAGATCGTGGCCTCCAGGCTGCCTACCCCGAACTGCTCCGCCACCTCCTGGGCATGGGCGAAGGATTGCCCGAGCGTGTGGCCCTCGATCAGGATCCGGTGGTTGTTCGGGATAATGGTCAGCCCGGAACTCCAGTCGATGTCCCCGGTCTGGAAACCCTTGTCCATGGCCTGCGTGATCGCGTGGACGAACGGCTCGCGGTCATCCCAGTAGCCGTTGATCCCGCGCACCAGGGACGTATTCGCGATCCACTCGCCCGCGGCCTGGGTGGCCTCGCCGATGCTCGAGGCCACGACGATCCAGGCATCCTGGATCCGACCCGTCGCCCCCCGGGTGGCGGGGGGGATCCCGTGCTGCAGTTCACCCGTGTCACGGGCCGGTGGCGGCGTCCCCCCCCCGGGGGCATCTTCCGTGGGCCGTCCGGCCTCGCTGAGGGCATTCCCCAGGAACGAGAGGGCTGCCCCCGAGGCTCGCGCCACGGGCTTGAGGCCGCGCACGAGGGCCTGCATGACCTTTCGTGCGGTTTCCGGGCCGGAATCCGGTGCCCCGGGTGGCACATGTCGAGATCCGTCGTCCTGCATCGTTTCACCTCGCAGCTTGCCTGGCTGGCACTCCCGATACCGAACCTGGTTGAATGGCCACCAATCCGATGACGATCTTCAGATGAACGTATACCCATGACCGATCGGGGTTCATCCGATGAGGCATCAAAGTGGTCGGGTCCGGGTGAGGAATCGGGCCGAAGTCGTTGCCTGATGTCATCCCGTGAAATCGGTTGGGGCTCAAGATGGTCACGAACCCGTCTTCACCCAGGAGAGAACCCGATGAGCCACGAACCAGCCCCCGTCACCCGCACCCTCGCCCGCCTGATGCTGCGCCACCAGCTGGGCGTGCGCCATGACCTGCTCTCGCTCGAGGCGATCCAGGCGCTCGAGGTGGAGATCGCCAGGCTGTCCGAGGACCTTGGCATCCTCCCCGAGCATCCCGTATGGCGTTGCGGCCTGGGCTCGAGCATCCTCGAGCACGTGCTCGACGGTCCCACCGACCTCGGGCCGCACCACGAGCTGCTGGCCGCTGCGTTCCTCCTGGACGCGCTGGCCAAGGATGATCCGCTCAGCCAGGTCGCGGGGGTCGACCCGGCAGACTTTCACTACCTCATGTGCCACTGGCAGGAAGCCCTCGGCTGGGTCGGCCAGTTCCACCCGCTCGAGCTCATGGCCGGTGCCCTGGAACGCTTCCTCCCCGAGGTCATGGTACGGCGGTGGGCCGATCTGGCCCAGCGGGAGAACGTCGATCCGACCAGCATCGCGCGGTACCTGCTCGTCTGCCTGGAACATGCGCATCCGGACGTGCTCGAGGGGCCTGCCTTCGAGTGGGTGGATCTGGCCAACCTGGTTCCGAAACCGT
>JBIIHZ010000346.1:0-3078 GCA_044235265.1 Candidatus Sericytochromatia bacterium | reverse complement strand
TGGCCGACCATGCGCACTGCGAGCACAAGGCTGCCGCCACCGCCCTGAGCCTGATCGCGAAGTATCCCGATGAGGCGCCCCTGGTGACCAGCATGATGCATCTGGCCCAGGAAGAGCTCGGTCATTTCGAACGGATCGTGACCGTCCTGAGGGCCCGGGGATGGGCTCTCGGCACCATGGGGTCCGATGGCTACGTGCGCGATCTCTTGCGCCTGGGTCGCCGGGAAGAGCCCCATCATAGGGTCGATCGGTTGCTTTTGCTCGGCCTCGTGGAGGCCCGCAGTGCCGAACGTTTCACGCTGCTCGCGTCATCCGTCGACGACCCCGAGCTTGCCACGCTCTACCGAGAACTCGCTTTTCCCGAGGCGGGACATCACCACCTTTTCGTATCCCTGGCCTGTCACGTTCAACCTCGCGAGCTCGTGCTCGAGCGGCTGAGCGAATTGGCCACTCTCGAGGCCGAGGTCATGCTGCGGACGCCCCTGGCGCCCCGCATGCATTGACCCTTTGGAGACAATCGTTCGTGCAGAATTCCATTCTCGCCAAGTTTCAGGATGAAGAACTCAGGGCCCGGTGCCAGGCAGCCGTCGGTGATCCGCTGGAGGATGTCGAGAGCGAGGATCTCGTCGACCTCATGGAGAACCTGTGGACCACGCGGCGCGGGGTTTATGCGACGCTGCGCGACGATCTCGTCAAGGCAGGTCGGGACCCCTGGGCTGGCCGTCAGGATCTGGCCGTCGCCTATTTCCGCAGCATGACCACGCGGGACCGCAGCGACGAGGAACTCGAACTCCTCGGTCACGAGTTGCTGGACGAGTGGATCCGCTGCCGGGTCCTGGAGCTCATCCGAGAGCACCAGATCAAGGAAGCCGAGCAGGACGCGCGCAGCCGCGACAAGTTCGGCATCCGCATGCCGCGTCGCTAATCGACGGGGCGATTTCTGGGCGGAGGCCCGGCGGGAACCAGCTGGATGGCGCCCACGCGCCGTTCGACTGAACCGTCGGGCCTCGTCACGTCGACCTTCACGATCAGGTCCCGCGGCTGGCTGGTCTGTCCCGGACATACGAACCGGGTCGACAGGGCGCGGGGGTCCTGGAAGACTCCTTCTTGCGCGCTCCAGTGAACGGCCACGGGCGCACCCAGCACCTCGATACCCACCGTCACGACGGCCCCTGGCTCGGCGGGCTTTTCGGGCGTGACCAGGCGCATGACCCGGACGTCTCCCGAGTGGCTGACACTGGCGCTCCAGCCACACGCGCTGAGACACGCCATTCCCAGTCCGAGCACCATCCCATCAACCGGGTGTTTTCCCCTGGATCGAGCAGGATGAGGCGATGATTGGATCGTCCTGGCCGTTTTTCCCCGCATGCTCTCGACCTTACCATGCATGAGAACGAGAGGGGAGTGCTCATGCAGGATCGGGGTCAGGGACTGGTCAACCGCCTGAGCGCGACGATCCTCGTGGCGGTGCTCCCCTTGCTCCTGACCAACCTGCTCCTCGTCTCGCTCACCCAGCGGGAAGTCGGTGAATCCGCGCGGCTCCTGCTCAGGAACCATGCGCTCGAGGCGAGCTACCTCGTTCAGGAATGGCGTTACGACCAGGCCACGAACCTGGATCTGCTGAAGACGGCGCTCCTCGAACTGGACGGACCAGCCAACGTCGATTCTCTGTTGCGGCGCTGCGTGCGCGTGTTGACCGAGTGGGAGGGGGTTGGCTATCTGCCAGACGGAGACTGGTCCCGGGGCATTTGGGTCCTTCATCCTCCGCTGGTCCCCCCCGCCCGACCGGCCCTGCTGGCCCCCGATAAACGTCTCTGGTTGCTCCAGCCGGGATTGGTCGCCATGCTCGTCACCGTTCCAAGGCAGGACGGGCGAGCCGATCGTCTGGTTGCCCTCATCCAGGAAGGTTCCGCCGCCAGGCTGCTGGGCCATGTCGGGGCCTCTCGGGACGCTCTCGGACGCCCGTTCGACCGGGCCACGTACCTCGTGGTGGATTACCGCGATCGACTGCTCATCTCCTCATCGACCCTTCCGGGACGCCTGAAACAGCGAGAGGCGCTCGTGTGGCGCACGGACCGGTCGGAATATGCCCTGCAGCTGCAGGTCCCGGGGACCATGCTCACCCTGACCTGGGCAGAGCCCATCCAGCAGCTGGAGAGTCCATCCAGCGCCAGTCTACCGCCTGCGCATTTCCTCGAGGTCATGGCGATCCTCGGGGCCGTCCTGTGGCTGAGACATCGTACCAGGAGCTTCATGAAACCCCTTGCCGAGCTGGAAGACGTCACTCGAAGGCTCGGGGAGGGCGAACGCGGCGCGCGCGTGCAAGCCCCCCCGCCAGACGAGTTCGGCGACCTGGGGCGCACGTTCAATGCGATGGCCGACCTGATCGAGGGGGCTCGCCGGGAACTCGAGCAAGCCGTGCAGGAGCGGACCCGCGCTCTGTTCCGGACGAACCAGGAACTCGAGGAAGCCAAGGCCCGGCTGGAGGTGTTGAACCGGGACCTGCGCACGACGGTCGATGATCTGATGCGGCTCGATCGCCAGCGCAGCGAGTTCCTGGATGCAGTCAGCCACGATCTCCGGATCCCGTTGACGGCGATCCAGGGGCAAGCCGAATTGCTCGAAGAGCAGTACCTGGGGCCGCTGGTGGAGGCGCAACGAACCGCGCTGGTGCAGCTGAAGGTGGCTGTCCAGTCCGTGACCCGGATGCTCGACGAGCTGCTCGAGTACGCACGATTCGAGCGGGGAGGGGGAGAGATCAACCGCATCAGCTTTCCCGTGCGGGAATGGCTGAGGGCCACCTTGATGCCCCTCAAGATCCTGGCCGATCGCCAGTGCCAGCTCATGACCATGGACGTGGATCCCGCGATCGAGGAGATGACGGCCGATCCCGATCGGCTCCAGTCCGTCATGAGCAATCTCGTCTCGAACGCCGTGAAGTTCACCCCGCACGGCGGGCATATCGACGTGCGGGTCCGATGCGTCGAGGACCGGATCCGGTTCGAGGTCGAGGACACGGGCATGGGGATTCCCCTGGAAGAACAGGGCAAACTCTTCCGGCGCTTCTACCGCGCCCGC
>JBIIHZ010000345.1:0-3085 GCA_044235265.1 Candidatus Sericytochromatia bacterium | reverse complement strand
GCACGGACGCCTTGCACCAGGGTGCGGAACGACGCGGGATCGAGGCCTTGCCGCGACACGCTTCCCCGGGTGAACTCGGCCTGCAACTTCTCGGCGACAAGGGTGCTGGCCACGTCGACGTCGACCGTGGCGTTCGTGGTCAGCGACGGGACGAGCGCCCGGAAGGTGAAGTCCTTCCCTGCGCCCTGGAAGTCGGCCGTCACGAAGACGGCTTCCGATGACGTGGCGGCCGACCGGAAGGCGAACCGTCCCCCGGCATCCGTGACCGGATGCTCGTCGCTGAGGGCCTGACCGCCGGCATCCACGAGCGAGAGACGCGCCCCGATCGAGGGGCTCGACTCCAGGGTCTGGATCCGGAAGAAGACGCCCCCGCCGGTGTACGTCAGATTGCCCGAGTTGTTGGAGATGAGATCCAGACCGGGCACGCTGAGGACTCCGGACAGGAGCGGAATCGCTGCCGGGAGTGGCGTGGCCGAGCCGGGCGCGCTGGAAGGGTCCGCCGAGGGTGCGCTCGTCGGGCCGGGAAGGTGTGATCCGGGGAACAGGAGTCCGGGCTGTGGACTGGCCAGGGAGGGGGTGGGCCGCACCCCCGGCGGGACGCAGGCAGCGACTCCCGCGAGCAGGCACAGGCTGGTCGTGAGGGGCAAGAGGCGGCGGATCATCGGGTGACCTCCCCGTGGGTGAGCGAACTCGGGGTCCAGGTGATCGAATCCGCCTCCACGCTCACGGGCTGTTCACATGCCCGGAAACTCCCGGAAGCTATCCGTTCCAGCGGGACTCGAAGGCCTCCCGCACCTGTCGCACCGACAGGGAGCCCTCCCGGACGTGCTCGATGAGGTCGCCCGTGACGAAGTCGGGCTCGAGTCCGCCCAGACGCGCCATGCTCTCGACGGCCACCTCGCAGGCCCTCATGGCCTCGTGGGGGCGATCCTGCATCGCGAGGGCGGCGATCCGGGCGCGGTGGCCCAGATCGGCTGCCGGTTCGAGGCTCAGCAGCCGGTCGGCGATCCGCTGCATGCCGGACCAGTCGTCCGTCCGGCCCAGGAGCACGAGCAGCTCCTCGACCCCTTCGAGCATCAGGCTCCGCCATTTCTCGCGTTCCAGGGTGCACCAGGCCACATCCTGGTGGTCTTCCAGGAACCCTCCCCGGTAGCCGTCGAGGGCTTCCTCGAGCAGCGCTTGACGCTCGGCGGGCTGGCGGCTCTTGCGGGCCCTGGCCATGACGTGGCGGAACGCGAGGACGTCGAGCTCGCGGCGGATGGCGGGGTTGAGGACGTACCGCCCCTGGCGATGCAGGATGTATCGCGAGCCTTCCGCGCGACCCATGTCCGGTTCGAGCGCTTGCCTGAGGCGGGTCACCACCATCGGGAGGGCCGAGCGGGCCCCCGGTCCCTCGGGGAAGAGCAGGTCGAGCAAGCCCTCCTTGCTGCCGCCCTCGGGAAACAGCGTCAGGTACAGCAGGAGCACCTTCGCCTTGTCGCTCTTCCAGCGCTCCTCGGGGATTTCCGCGCCATCGATCCGGACGTGGAGAGGCCCCAGGGCATCGATTCGCAGGATCGGGTCGCTCACGGCGGTGCCGCGCTCGGCGTAGCCCCAGGTCGCCTTCATTTCCTCGATGCGGGCTTGCAGGTTCTGGGCCTCGCTGCCCTGACCGAGCGCCGTGAGCGCGCGTACGCGCAGGCGTGCCAGGTGAAACTGCTGGAAGCGATAGCGCGGGTGGTCGATCCGCGATTCCAGGGCCGCGATCTCCTCGAGGGCGCGGGCGGCCTGATTCCGTCGCAGCCGGAACTCGATCTGCAGGAGGGCCCCTTCGAGCGAGATGGCGTCCTCCTGGTCGCGTTCGACCAGCGCGAGGGCCTGATGCAGATGACGCTCGGCACCCTCGAGATCCGGCCGTTCGAGAGCGACCTCGGCCATCCCGAGCAGCGCGTGGGCACGCGAGTGGCGATCGCCGATGCTCGCGGCCTGGGCCTCGGCCCGGGCGAAGGCCTCTTCCGCCTCGGGCAAGCGTCCGCCGGCGATCGCCAGGTAGCCCTCGGTCTGGCGCATGAACGCCCGCTCTCGCGGCGAGTCCAGCTGGTCACAGAGTTCCAGCCCCCGGGACAGCACGTCGCGGGCCTCTCCCAGTCGCCCCAGATGCAGCTGGCAGAGGGCCAGGTTGTTGAGGGTCATCGGCAGGGGCATGAGCTGGCCGTGGTCGGCGACAGAGAGCGCTTCCATGTAACTGCCGGCCGCGCGCGAGAAGTCGCCTTCGCGGGCACACGTCAGCCCGAGGTTGTGCATGACGCGCATCTGTCCCGGCCGATCTCCGGCGCGCTCGTAGTTCATCATGGCCTCGTGGAAGGCCACGCGGGCCATCTCGAGGTCGCCCGTCGCGAGGGCGTGCAATCCGAGCACGTTGAGCCCGAAGGCGCGTGACGCCTCCGAGCGCGGCGATTCGAGGCCGAGGCGGACGTACCGGAGTTGCAACTCGAGCTGGCCGCGAGCCCCGTGGGTGGCGGCCAGGCTGAGGTGGACGTCGCTCGCGAGCTCTGGCGGCAGGGGACTCGCGGCGGCCCTGCCCAGGGCCTCCAGCGCGCGATCGAGCTGGCCCTCGCGCCGGAGCCGCTCGCCCTCGGCGAACGACAGCAACGGCGAGGCCAGGCGCCGGTCGGGCGGAAAGCCGTCCAGAAGGCTCCGGACGGTCGTGAGGCGCCCTTCCCGGAACAGACGATCCAGGTGAGCGCCGAAGACCTCCTCGGCGAGCGCGATCTCTCCGGCCTCGAGCCAGAGGCGGATGGTCTCGACGGGGTCGTCCAGGAGCGTCGCCACCCGCGTCAGCGCCTCGCGGCGCGCATCTCCGGACCAGCGGACCAGGCTCGTGCGCCGGAGAAAGTCGCGGAAGCAGGGCACGAGCTCGAGCTCGTGGCCCGTGGTCGAGACCAGGCCGCCTGCCCCCGTGAGCCCGTCCAGGAAGCGGGGGGCCTCGGGACCCAGGAGACGCTCGCAGGCGGTTCGCGAGAGCCGGGGGAGATGACTCACGAGCAGCAGATGCTCGCGCGTATCCGGATCGAGTCCGTCGAGGACCTCGTGAGCCAGATAGCGG
>JBIIHZ010000344.1:0-3099 GCA_044235265.1 Candidatus Sericytochromatia bacterium | reverse complement strand
ATGGCCTCGCGTCGGAACCGCTCGATGGTGTCCTGCAGTTCGACCTCGGGGAGGGATTGCAGGATCAGCAACTCCTTGATGGCCACATGCCGGCCCAGGCGCGCATCGACACCCTTGTAGACGACGCCCATGCCGCCGCGGCCGAGCTCTCCGAGCAGGTCATAGTTCCCGAGGCGTTCACCCATCGGAAGGCCCTGCCGGTGCTCAGCTTGCGTGGTGGAAGACCACGACGGAGATATTGTCGTGACCGCCACGCTCGTTGGCGAGGGCTACCAGTTGCTCGCAGGCTTGCTGGGGATGGCTGGCCGCGTAAACGACCCGGTGCATCTCCTCGTCGGACACCAGACCGGATAGACCGTCACTGCAGATCAGCAGGGCGTCACCCGCACCCCACCGCACGGTGGTGATGTCCGCCTCGACCTCCATCTGCATGCCGAGACACTTGGTGATCACGTTGCGATAAGGATGCCTGAGCGCCTCGGCCGGCGTGATGGCCCGCGCTCGGAGCAGCTGGGCAACGACGCTGTGGTCTTCCGTCACCTGTTCGATGCCACTGGCCGTCAGCAGGTAGGCCCGCGAATCCCCGATGTGCCCCACGACCACCAGATCGGACGCCGCCACGGCCATGGTGGTCGTGGTCCCCATACCCCGCATGGACGCGTCGCTGAGCGAGGCCTGTACGATCACGCGGTTGGCCGCCTGCACGGCGTCCCGGATGAGGCGCGGCAGGTCCGCGGCTGGTACCTGAAGCGCCTCGTGTGTCAGCATCGCATCGATGGTCTCGACCGCACTGATGGAGGCTTTCTCGCCCGCCAGGTGTCCACCCATGCCGTCGGCCACGATGAACAGACCCCGTGACGGGTCGCTGGACACGCTGTCCTGATTGATCTCTCGGACCCGACCCACGTCCGTGAGGAAGCCGTAGGGAAAAGCCTTCGAGCCCCCTTGCGAATTGGCGAAGGGGTCGGGTGCCGCTGTCGTCTCTTCGTTGGTCGTGGTCACCGTTGCGCCTCTAGCCGTACTGCGGCCGAACCCTCAGAGCCTGGAGCACCTGTTCCTGATTCGCGAAGCCCCCCTCCAGCAAGACCTGCACGAGGGGCAGTTGCTGTGCGAGTTGCGTCTTGAGGACCTCTGACATCTGGTCTTCCGTCAGGATTCCCTGCTCAAGGAGTACCATGCCCAGCGGTGGAACATTGAAAACTGGCTCCGCTGGCTGCAGCAGGTCCTGGGGAACCTCGAAGCCGTAGGACGTCTGGAACGGATCGAAGTTGAAGCCGCCGAACTGGTCCAAGGTCACTCCTCCGAGGCGTCGCCGCCCTCATCCGCATCGGCCACCACGAGGGCGACACCTGCCACCCGGTCGTTCTCGTCCAGCCGTTGCAAGCGACAACCCTGCGTCATCCTACCCAGTCGGGGAATGGAATCCACCTTCTGACGGATGACGATGCCGTGAGTCGTGACGATGACGACCTCCTGGCCTTCTTCCACCCGCATCAGGCTGGCGACCTTCCCGTTCCGCGAGGCATTCAGCTTCATGTTGATGATGCCGAGCCCGCCGCGGCCCTGCTGCCGGTATTCGCTGATGGCCGTTCGCTTGCCGTAGCCGTCGGTGGTGACGGACAGCAGGTCGCCGGTCGCCGCTCCCAGACCCAGGCCGATCACCGCGTCACCCTCGCGCATGCTGATGGCCCGCACGCCCCGGGCCGTGCGTCCGAGCGGCCGGAGTTCCTCGTTCTCGTCGAAATGAATCGCCATCCCATCTGCTGTACCGATGATGATGGACTGCTTCCCGTCGGTGTGGACCACCCACTGCAGGCTGTCTCCATCATCCAGGGCGATCGCGATGATGCCCGTCCGACGGATGCTGCTGAAGGCCGTCATGTCCGTCTTCTTGATGACCCCACCCGAGGTGAGCATCACCAGGAACTCGCCCTCGCTGAACGCTGACACGGGGACCACGGCCGTGATGCTCTCGCCGGCCTCGAGCGGCAGCAGGTTGACCACGTTCGTGCCCTTGGCCTGGCGGCTGGCCTCGGGGATCTCGTAGACCTTGAGCGAGTAGGCGATGCCCCGGTTGGTGAAGAACAGGACGTTCGCGTGCGCGTTCGAGACGAAAAAGTTCCGGATGAAGTCGCCTTCGCGGGTCTGGATCCCGGCCACTCCCCGTCCGCCCCGCCGCTGCTTCTCGAACGTGTCGGCGTGCAGGCGTTTGATGTAGCCCTGGTCGGTGATGAACACGGCCATCGGTTCATCCGGGATGAGATCTTCCTGTCGGATCTCGCCGGGATCATGGTGGATCCGGGTCCGGCGTTCGTCTCCGTACTGGTCACGCAGGGCATGGAGTTCCTGACGGATGATGGCCATGACGCGCGAGCGGTCAGCCAGGATGGCCAGCAACTCCTCGAGCAGGGCCCGCAGGTCGCGGGCCTCGTTCTCGAGCTTGTTCGACTCGAGGGCCGTCAGGCGTCGCAGCTGCATCTCGAGGATCGCGTTGGCCTGGATCTCGCTCAGCGAGAAGCGAGACATGAGTTCCTGTCGGGCAGCCTCGGTGCTGGCCGACCCGCGGATCAGGCGGACCACCTCGTCGATGTTGCGCTGGGCCACGAGCAGCCCGTCCACGATGTGGAGGCGCGCCTCGGTCTTCTTGCGCCGGAACTCGGTCCTCCGGGTGACGACCTCCACGCGGTGATCGAGGTAATGACGCAGGATCTCGTTCAGCCGCAGGATCCGGGGCTGCCCGTCGACCAGGGCCAGCATGATGACGCCGAAGGTGGTCTGGAGCGAGGTCTGCTTGTAGAGGTGGTTGAGCACGACCTGCGGGTTGGCATCTCGCTTGAGCTCGATCACGACCCGGATGCCCAGGCGGTTGCTCTCGTTGCGGAGATCCGAGATTCCCTCGATCTTCTTGTCCTTGACGAGATCGGCGATCTTCTCGATGAGGGGGTCGGGGCCCACCTGGTAAGGCAGCTCCGTGATGACGATCGCGTGACGGTCCTTCTTGAGGGTCTCGATCTCGGCGATGCCCCGGAGCGTGACGGACCCGCGTCCCGTGGTGTAGGCATCGAGGATCCCGCGCTCGCCGAGGATGATCCCTCCGCT
>JBIIHZ010000343.1:0-3118 GCA_044235265.1 Candidatus Sericytochromatia bacterium | reverse complement strand
CCAGGATGGTCAGAGAGCCAGCGCGTACCGGATGCTGCATGCGCGGGTCAAGCCGGGACTGGCGAACGGTCAGGTCCAGGAAGCCCTTCGCCTGAGCAGCCGTGCCGAGGATCTGACCTCGGCGTTTGGACTACCCCGAGGGGGCCAGTCCTCTTTCCTCGAGGCTGCAGGACGCATGCGGGAACGTGCGCAGATGTTGCGTCAAACGGGCCATTCCGGCCCGGCGAGGACGCTCGAGACCTTTGCACGGCGACTCGACGGGGCCGCGCGCCAGGCCGCCCAGGGAAATCGCACGGAAGCGCTCGCCCTCTTCCGCAAGTCGTTCGGGGAAAACGTCCAGGGAGCGCTGCGCCTGAGTGGCAAGGCCGAAGACGCCCTCCTGGCCTTCGGACGCCGTGCGGCCGACGGGTCGCTCGCGCCGGCTGCTTTCCAGGGCCCATTCGGTCAGACGGCCGAGAAGATGCTGGCCCGGGCCGAATGGCTCCGTCAGACGGGCAAGGCCGAGCAGGCCACGACCATGACGCGGTTCGCGAACCGCCTCGTCAAGGCTGGCGAGGTCGCCGCAAACGGGGACGGTCAGGCTGCCCTCTCGATGTTCCGACGCTCCCTGACCCCGAAGGTCCAGGAGGCCCTCCGGACGAGCAACCGCGCCGGCGCCGTCCTGGAGGCCTTCGGCCCTGGATCTGCCGTGCGAGCCGCATCACCGGCGGTCGAGGCCGGTGCGAAGATCCTCGATGGCGGTGTCCGGACGGCTGGCGCCGGGGCGCGAGCAGCAGAGGTCGTGGCGCGCGGTGGAAGCGAGATCGTCGAGCAGGCGGCCACCATCGCCGATGCGGCGCAACGGGTCGAGGCCGCGACTTCGGGGGCCGGGGCCGTTGCCCGGTCTGCCGAGGCAGCCGTGACCGGGGCCGGGAAGGCCTCGGGCAACGTCGGACTGTTCGGTCGGGCCCGCCAGGCTCTGGGGCAGGCGGGGGAACGCCTGAAGAACCTTTTCGGCGGCCTGGGAAAGAACGGGAACCCCGGGGGCTGGCAGACCATCCGCCAGGGCTTCGCCCAGATGCTGCCCGGTCTGGGCAAGGCGGCGCGCTCGAGTGCGATCTTTTCGGCGGCCTTCTCCGCGGTCGAGAATCTCGTGCAGGTGTTCCGAGGTGAACGGACGCCGCCCCGGGCCATCGGGGGCGTCATCGGAGATACGGCCTCGGGCGTCGTCGGCGGCGTGGGCTCGGCGCTGGCCAGCGGAGCCGCGATAGCCGGACTGGGAGCCCTGGGGCTCGCCGGGTTACCCCTGACGCTGGCAGCTGGCGCCATCGGAATCGGGGGATTTCTCCTCTTCGACCGCTTCTTCAAGAACTCCGCGATCTACGACAAGCTGACGCATCTCTTCACCTGACGCCCGCTCCCCCGTCATCCCAGGATGCATTTTTGGCCTTGCCGGGTATACAAGGCACGGATCTGCGCGACCGGGATGAAGCATGGAAGACACGTCGGCACGCAAGCAGGGCGGCCTGCTCAACATGCTGCTGGAGACGGTGGGGCTGAAGCGGTCTGAACCGGCCAGCCCCTCACCCGTGCCCGTTCGTCCGCCCGTTCCGCCTGCGCCGACCAGACCACAGGAACCGAGCCGAGCGCACACCTCTCCGGGACTCGAACGCCGGGCCACGCAACCCCTTTCCCAGGAAGAGAAGACCCAGCAGTCCGAGGAGCGTCAGTATCTGATCGCGGCCTTCCTGACCACCCCCAACCTGATTCCCGAGTTCCAGAACCCGCAGTACATGTACAAGCTGATCTCCAACGAGCGAGAATTCGTCCAGGAACAGCTCAACCTCGTCCTCCAGCGTCGCAAGGAACTCCTCTCGATCCACGGACCGGATCCGGAAGGGGAAGCCCAGACCGTTTTCAGCGAGGTCGAGCGCCAGGCGCAACGGCATCGTGACGAGCTGACCCGGCTGTTCATCCTGATCAAGCGGGTCACGGGCATCCAGAAGTCCGGGACCGGTGGCACCCACTTCTTCCAGAGTCAACCGTGACATCCCCCGTGGACACGGGTCGTCCCTCGTCCTATCATCGCTTCGCCCCCCTCTCGCAAGGAGAACCATCCATGGCATCGAACTCGCTCGCGCTCGCGCGCTTGAACCAGGCTCTCGTCAACCGCCGCCTCGTGAAGGTGATCGCCGGTATCGAGAACCATGATCTCGACCACGTCCTCGAGGTCGTCCGCGCGGCGGGCGCAGCGGGCGCCCAGGCCGTCGACGTCGCCGCCGATCCGGCCATCGTGTCGGCCGTCCGAGAGGCCTCGGACCTGGTCGTCTTCGCCTCGGCCATCGAGCCCACCGAACTCGCCCGCGCCGTCGAGGCCGGCGCCCACGTCGTGGAACTGGGGAACTTCGACGGGCTGTACCGCCGCGGCCAGTTCCCCACGGCCAGCCAGATCCTGGCCTGGACGCGCGAGACCCGTGCCCTCATCGGTGACCGCGCCCCCCTGTGCGTGACCATCTCGGGACGTCTCCCGCTCGCCGTCCAGCTCGACCTCGCCCGTGACCTGCAGGCGGCCGGGGCCGACCTGATCCAGGCCGAAGGCGTGCTCGGCCTGGCCGAGGGCAGCGGCATCCACGCGTCTCTCACGGCCATCACCAGCGCCCTGGCGAACGCGGCCGAGATCGCCCGCGTGGTCGAGATTCCCGTCATCCTGGCGGGCGGATTGAATGCGGAGAACGTGGCCTTCGCCCATGCGACGGGTGCCTGCGGCGTGGGTGTCGGCCGCTCCATCTCGGGCGCTGGTGACCTCGAGGCCATGACGCGCAGCGCCCGGGCCGTGGTCGAGTCGCTGGCCCGGTACGAGCACGCCGGTCCCGCGCTGCGCCTCGCCTGAGCCTGACACGTGTCCACGAGCCGCCCTGCCGAACCCACCAGGCGTTCGGCAGGGCGGCGCCCTTCGCGCAGGACCCGTGAACAGCGAAAACTGAAACGGCTTGCCCGCCGCAAGGCACGCCTGCGGAGACATCTGCGCCTCTTCGGGCTGTTTCTGGCGCTGGCTGGCGTGGAAGCGGCAGGCCTCTGGCTGTGGAACGGGTCTCCCCTGCGCCGCTGGCTCCAGCCCGCTCCGGCCATCGAGGTCACC
>JBIIHZ010000342.1:0-3121 GCA_044235265.1 Candidatus Sericytochromatia bacterium | reverse complement strand
CTGGCACGTCCTCGGGACGCTGCTCGCCCAGGATGGCTTCTCGGCAGGCCGGATACGCCCGGTGCGCGGGCGAGCCGATCGGGACCACCCGGGGCCCGGTCCCTTCGGTGACGGCTGTCCGGTGCTTGATGCCGTCTCGACCCCGGGCTGGCAGCTGCGCGCCGGGGACGATCGGCCGCGGTGAGCGCACGGTGAACGCTCGCCCGTATTGCAGACCAGGTTGAAGGTGTTGCCGTACCGGGTACTTGTCGGATTGAGCCTGGGCTGAAGGAGGTCGACTTGAGGAACGGTTCGAGGCGACGGATGCCCGCGACCGGCCTGGCGATAGCCTCGGTCTCCCTCGCGGCCTGCACCGCGATCCCGTCGCAGACGGCTCGCCTCGGCGACGGTCCCCCGGGTACCCCTTTCCCGGGATCGGTGCTGGCCGCCTCCCCCGCCTCTTCGCAGAACCTCGTCTCGAACCAGTCGGGTGCGCTCACCGGTATCGTGATGCGTCCTGACCCGGGCCTCATCGCGAACAATTCCGGGGCTCTCATCGACGTCGGGACGGGGGTTTTTCTCACCGATCCCGGCACGGGGGTTTTCTGGCGGGCCCCGTTCAGGTTGGCCGGGCTCTCTCCTTCCCTCCAGACCTCGGATCCGCTTCCCCAGTCACCCGTGGCGGGTGCCCGTGCCAGCCTCTTCGTGACGCGCGAGTCGGGCGCCACGGCGGTGAAGGTCGGCGAGGCGCTCACGGACCCGGAAGGGCGGTACAGCTTCCGGCTCCCGGCCTCGTCGAGTGGCACGGTGCTGGTCGAGGTGCCCTTCGACGCCTCCGGCGAGAGTTTCACCTTTTCGAACGTCGCCAGCCTCCCGGCGACCGGCGACCTCGAGGTGCCGGTGGATGCCGTCACGACGCTGGTGGTGGAGGGGCTGGCCGCCGGGAGCCGGGAAACCCTCGGGGGGCAACTGCTCCGGACGCCCGGCGTCATGACCTTCGCCCAGGGCGTCGTGTCCCGCCTGCGCCAGGAACTCACGCGTGACGATCTGCCGTTCATGGGCCGCCGCAGCCGCGATCTGCGCAACTTCCTCGCCCAGCGGATGGAGGACTTCCCGGACCTCCCGGGGCTCGCCGGAGGGGTCGTGGAGTTCATCCGTCGGAGGGCGGATCGGTTCGAGGTCGAGACGGTGTTCCGCGGGGCTGACCTCTTCCCGGCCGCCTTCCCGGTGGACGATCACGCGGGCTTATTCGAGGTTGCCCCCTCGGGGGACGTGCTGCTGCCGCGCTGGGTGCGAGGCGGGGTGAATTCCCGGATCGAGGTCGTCAGCGTCCGGCGGGTCGGCGGGGCGATCGCCACGGCCAGCGTCGGCCTCACTCCGCGCGGGTACCGGGCGCCCGCCCTCATGGGGCAGGCCCCGGACGGGACGCTCTACCTGGCTGCCGTGAAGGTCGACAACCAGCTGGTCCGGGAGCTGACGTGCTTCCGGCTGCCGCCGGGTTCGGACACCTTCGTCCAGGTCGGCTCGAATTCCCTCTCGGTCGCCGCGGGTGAGGTCATCGCCCGGGCCGATCGACTGGCCGTCGGGAAGATGGGCGACGTGGTCTTGGCGATCCCGGGTCAGCAGGTGGTCCATCATCTGCCTCCGGGCGCAGGCTCCGCGTGGCGGATCCTCGCCGGCGCTCCGGATGCGACGGGGTCGGCAGATGGAGTCGGCCCGGCTGCCCGCTTCTTCCAGCCCGGGTCGCCCGGCTTCGGGCCGGATGGTCACGTGCTCGTCGCCGATCGCTCCTCACGGGCCATCCGGCAGATCGTCCTGGCCACGGGTGCGGTCACGACCGTCGGCGGGATGCCCGGGGAGCCTGAAGGTGACCGGAACGGCCGCGCCCGGCGGGCCCTGTTCCGTCGTCCCTATTCGCTCGCCGTGCAGGGCTACGAGGTGTTCATCACCGATCCGAACGCCCGGCGCATCCGCCGCCTCTCGGCGGATGGCGGCACCTTCGTGGTGGCGGGGACCGGTAGAAACGGCAGCCAGGATGGCCCTGGCACCCAGGCGACGTTCACGGCCCCCTACGTGCTCCGATCCGGCGCCAGCGGCGAGGTCTGGGTGCTCGACGGGGACAATGCCGTGGGCCCGTCGGCCGACATCGCCCTCCGGAGGATCCGGCGCGTCCAGGACCCCTGAAGGGGGATCAGCCGACGCTGAGGGCCATCCGGGCCTGGCGGACCGTGAATGTCCTTTCCCGGATGGCCTCGAGCAGGTCGAGATCGACCTCGTCCGGTTCGAGGCGCCGCTCCGTCGCCATCGCGGCGAAGGCCGCGTCCAGCAGGCGCGTGGCCTCGTCAGGGCGTTCCTGCATGGCGAGGGCCACCGCCTGGGCGCGCAGGGCGGGCGTGAAGTGCGGCTCCGCGGTCATCACGCGGCTCGCGAGGTCGCCCAGGGTCTGCCAGTCGTCCCCGGAGGCCAGGCGCGCGAACTCGGCTTCCAGGACGGGCAGGAGCTGACGCCGGATCGCCTCGCGTTCGAGATCGCACCAGGGCATCGTGTCGACGTCGTCCAGGAAGGGCCCCCGGTACAGCGCCAGTGCCGCCTCCAGGTGCGCCACCGGGTCATCGTCGCGTCTGGCAGCTGAGGCCAGATGCCGTCGCAGGTCGAGCACGTCGAGCCGTGACCGCAGCCCGCGCGCCAGCACGTAACGGCCTTCCTCGAACAGGATGAACCGGCTCGTGCCCCCCTTCGGCAGGTCGGGCTCGAGGGCCTGGCGCAGCCGGTTCACCACCGTGGGGAGGGCGGAGCGCGACGGGGCCTCCGCTCCGTAGAGCAACTCGCAAAGACGTTCCTTGGTGGCCCCCTCCGGATGCAGCATCAGGTAGACGAGCAGCATCCGGGCGTTTCCGGTCCGCCAGTCCTTCAGGGGGCGTCCCTCGACCGCGACCGTGAAGCTTCCGAGGGTCGTCACCTCGAGGGTCCAGCCGGGCAGCTCCTCCCCGGCCGGGACGGCCGGGACCTCCCGGGGGGGCCGGGCAGCGGCCGGAAGCGGGTAGCCATGCGAGAGATGGCCATTCAGGAGCGTCTGCCGGGCCGCCTCGAAGCCGGCTGGATCCCGGAGGTCCAGCTCCAGGGCGAGCCGTTCGCCGGCCGC
>JBIIHZ010000341.1:0-3131 GCA_044235265.1 Candidatus Sericytochromatia bacterium | reverse complement strand
AGCGCCCTCGAGGCCGAACTCGCAACGTGTGACCGGGCGAACCTGGCCGTCGCCTTCGGGCTCGCGAGCAGCCTTCCCCTCGTGGCTCCGCCGTTCCGTGCGGCCCTCGCCCGCGGGGCCCGGATCCGGCTGCTCACGTCGGATTACCTGGATGTCACCGAGCCCGATTTTCTGCTCGCCATGCTCGACCTGGCTCCCGCGCTCGAACTGCGGGTTCACCGGGAACCGGGTAGAAGCTTCCACCCGAAGGCCTACCTGTTCGAGCGCTCGGATGGTCGCCACTCGGCCCTCATCGGGTCGTCCAACCTGTCGCGTTCGGCGCTCGAGTCGGGCATCGAGTGGAACTACCGCGTCCACGCCGCCGATGCCGGCTGGCCGGTCCACGACATGCTCGACCGGTTCGATGCCCTGTGGGCCGCCCCGGAGGCGCTCCCGGTGGATCGCGACTGGATCATGGCCTATGCCGCTCGTCGCAAGCCGAGCCCGCTGACGCTCGAACCCGCCCCCCGGACGGCGCGTCCGGTGCCGAATGCCCCTCAGCGTGAGGCCCTGGCCGCGCTGGCGGCTCTCCGGATGGAGGGTGAGAGGAAGGGCCTCGTCATCGCGGCGACGGGCATCGGGAAGACCTATCTGGCCGCTTTCGACAGTGCGGCCTCCGGTCGGGTCCTGTTCCTGGCCCACCGCGAGGAACTGCTGCGTCAGGCCCGCGAGACCTTCGTCCGGGTGCGACCTGACGCGACGACGGGGTTCGTCGGGATGGGGCAGTTCGAGGCCGAAGCCGACTGCGTCTTTGCGTCGGTGGCCACGCTGTCGCGGCCCGAGCACCTCGGGAAGTTCGCCCCGGACCACTTCGATTACATCGTGGTGGACGAGGTGCACCACGGCGCGGCACCGGGGTATCGCACGGTGCTGCACCACTTCACGCCGCGCTTCCTGCTGGGGCTGACGGCGACGCCCTACCGGGCCGACAACCGGGACGTGCTCGGACTCTGCGACGGGAACATCCGTCCCGGGCGGCGCTCGGTTTCTGCGTGTCGATCCGACATGCGGAGTTCATGGCCCGGTATTTCCGCGAGCAGGGGGTCCCGGCGATCGCCGTGCACTCGGGACCGGGGGCCCCGGATCGTCAGGAGGCGATCGCGGCCCTGCGGGCGGGCCAGGTGCGCATCCTGTTCACGGTCGATCTGTTCAACGAGGGCGTGGACATCCCCGAGGTCGACCTCGTGCTGTTCCTGCGGCCCACCGAGAGTCTGACGGTCTTCTTGCAGCAGCTCGGTCGAGGCCTGCGGTTGCATCCGGGCAAGGATCGCCTGGAGGTGCTCGACCTGATCGGGAACCACCGGGGCGTTCACCGGAAGTTCCCGCTGCTGCTGGGTCGTAACGACGTCGAGGCTCCCGTGAGGGAACTGTCCCCCGTGCTCGAGGCTCTCAGGTCGCGCGAACTCGTGCTGCCGCGGGGCATCTCGCTCGACCTGGACCTGCAGGTGATCGACCTGCTGACGCAGCTGGCCCGGAAGGGCGAGCCGCTGCGCGACGCGATGCTGGAGGCGCACCGGGAACTGGCGGCAGAACTGGGCCATGCCCCGTCCCTGATGGAGACCCACCGGTGGGGGCGCTTCCCGGTGAGGCTTCTGCGGCGCGAGTTCGGCACCTGGAACCGTTACCGGGAGACGGCGGGGGCACTCGACCCGGTCCAGGCGTCACTCGAGGCCGAGTCAGGGCTCTTCCTGGCCGAGGTCGAGAAGACCCAGATGACAAAGTCGTACAAGATGGTCCTGCTGGAGGTGTTCGTCCGCCGGGGGGGCCTTTCGGCCCCGGTGGCACTCGAGGTGCTGGTCGAGGACTTCCGGCGGTTCTTCCTGGAGTCGCCCCGGCACCGGAAGGACCTGGAGGGGGCGGATCTGGGCGATCTCGAGCGCGTGTCGGCGGAGAAGCTCCGGGACCACGTGCTGCGGAATCCGGTGGCGGCGTGGCTCAACCCCGGCAAGGGCGGGCGCAGCGTGTATTTCGAGCGATCGGGGGATGACCTGCTGTACGTGGGGCCGCGGCCGCGAGATGGGGTGGCCTTCGAGGAGGCGGTGCTCGAGCGGGTCGCGTGGCGGCTCGCGGCCTACTTCGAGACCCGGTACGAGCGCGTGGACACGTTCAAGGTCATGCACTCGGGCGAGAAGGGGATCATCATGCTGGGAGACGATGCGCGCGGCGTCGTGCCCCGGGACCAGGGCTGGAAGCCGGTGCAGGTGGGGGGCCGCGAGATGTGGGCGAAATTCGCGAAGGTCGCCATCAACGTGCTGAATGAGTTCCCGACGGACGAGGCCCCCAACCGGATGACGGAGGTGCTGGAGGACCTGTTCGGGCCGGGCGGGTTCCGGTCGGACCGGCGGAACCGGGTGCGCATCGTGCCGGGCGAGGGGGAGACGTGGTGCATCTCACCCGTCGGGCAGGGGGTAGATGGGGGAAGGGTGAGCTGACCGGGAGTGAGGGCGCCCGCCAGAGGTGTTCCTCCTGGGGGCGATCCTCTTGACGTTGGTCATGGATTGTTTCATGCTGCGTGTGACCATCAAATGGTTGTCATGTGCTGTCATGTCTCATTGACCCAGCTCTCGTCACATTCCTGCTTGCGGTCTGGAGCTTGCCCGATGCGATACGCCCCGATCGATTTCTTCAGCACGCCGAGCTGTCCGGCCCCGCTCACGTCGAGTCGTCCCGTCGAAATCTGGCAATGGGGTGACTGGACCCTCGTGGTCCACCGGGACGCCGTGCCCATGGCGGCACTCGCGGCTCGGATGGGGGGCCCTTCCACGGGCTTGATGGGCGGGATGTTCCAGTACCCCATGTCCGTGATGGTCTGCGATGTGCCTCCTGACCAGGGAAACCCGCTGGAACACACGGTCGCGATCGTCTCTTTCGAGAGTTCGGCCATTTCCCGGATCTTTCGTCTGGGGCGCGAGTGCCCGATGATGACCCTGGTCACGCGGGGCAGCCGTCAGAACTTCGGTGCCTACAGCGGCAAGGCGGTGCACGAGGCCGTCCGCGAGGCGTGTTTCGAGCTCGTCGGACGCAGTCTCACGCAGGGGGGATCACCGACCTTCGTGGGGCATCAGGAGCCGATGCACCGCACGGTCGCCGGA
>JBIIHZ010000340.1:0-3164 GCA_044235265.1 Candidatus Sericytochromatia bacterium | reverse complement strand
CCTGACAGGCTCGTCCAGGAACCGTTCCGGAGCACCAGGGTCCTGACGCGGGCAGCCGCTGCGCCCGTTCGATTCTGGCTGCCGCCCGCGGAAAGGCCCTTGACGGCCTCCAGGAAGTACGGCTGTCCCGTGACGGGGTTGAAACCCGGGATGGACAGGGTGAAGTTGCCGCCGGGCTGGGTCACGGTCGAGGCGACGGTGTTCCCCGTGGTGGCGTCGATCAGGGATACGGTGGCTCCCGAGGCGATCTCCCCGATCGTGGCCTGGGCCTGGCGCGTACCCGTGCTCCAGGGTTCCACGTGCCCCTCGATCCGGGACACCGGTCCGGGGGACGGGACCCCCGTTCCACCTGCCGGTACGCAGGCCACCACCAGCATCAGGCCGACCAGCTCCACCGGCGGTCGGAGGTTCGGTCGCGGCGCCTGGCCGTGCGGACCCGAGGTCATCATTCACCCGCCTTCCGGGGCCATACCCACTGGATCTGCCCGGCCGAGCCGAGCGCCCAGATGCGGCCCGTCGCATCCCGGGCGAGGTCCACCGGGGAGAACCGCAGGGACACGTCCGGGGATTCCCGCTCGCCTGCCGGCGTCAGGGTGGCCATGCCACCCGTCACGGCGACCCAGAGGCGGCGACCGTCGGCCAGCAGGGCGCGCGGCGCGGGGCCGACCGACAGGGTCTGGCTCACCGAGGCGGTATGACGGGATACCGTGTCATCTCCCGCGCAGGCCACCCAGACGGTCCCGGCGGCGTCGACGGCGACGTCGACGGGATCGGGCCCCGTGGAGGACGTCGCCACCAGGGTACCGGTCGTGCGGTCGATCTCCGCGAGGACGCGGTCGCGGGTCACGATCCAGGCGCGCGACGTCCCGAGGGCGATCGCCACGGGGCGTGCGGGGCCCGTGAAGGCCGCGGTCGTCAGGTCGGTCGTCCGGACCCGGACGAGGCGCCCGTCCACCAGGGGGGCCCAGACCTCGTCACCGCTCGCGGCAAGGGCCGAGGGCGTGGCCGGAAGGGTCACGCTCCCGTCGAACCCGAACCCGCCCGTTCCCATGGTCAGGCGGTCGAGGTGGGCCGGCGTGCTCGAGGCGATCCAGGCACTGCGGGAACCTGCGGCCGGGTCGGCGGCGATCGCCACCGGGCCGGCGATGGGCGCCCCGAACCGGGTCCCGGCATAGCCGCTGGCGGCTATTTCCTGGGCACCGGTTGTCGTCAGGACGAGCGGGAAGGGCAAGGCTCCCAGGCCCGTGAGGGCGAGCCCCTCGCCCTGGAAGCCGACCTCTTGCCCCGCGGTCCCGAAGGGCGTTGGCGTGGGGTCGGGCACGGTGACAGGCGGCAGCGTGGGGAGGGACGTGGCGGGAGGAGGATCGTCCGAGATCCCTGCGCCGATGGTCACGCCGGAGTTTCCGGCCGATCCCCCCCCGCTGGCGGGTGTCGCGCTCGGCGAGGCTGATGGGGCCGGACTGGCATTCCCCGTGACCTTGCCCGACACCTTGCCCGACGTCCGCGGGGTCGTCTCGGCCTCGTCCGGTCCGACGAGGCCTGCTTCTTCCTCGGGCACGCAGGCGAGCGGGCCTCCCAGGGTCACGCCCATCAGGCCCAGCGAAAGGACGAGCAACTGGTTCCGGGTTGTCGGTGGCATGGTTCCGCATTTCCGGGCCGGCTCGCCGACCCCTCGAGGGTTCCATACCCCGGGAGCGTCCGGCGTTACCCCCGGAAGACCGTCTGGAGGCACCCCGGAAGGGGCCCTTGCTCACTCACAGAGCCTGGAGACCGAGTGATCCACCTTCACCGGGATGCGCGCGAGTGACCTTCGCCCCCGCTGGCTCACGCCCTGAATGTCCAGCACGGTCGATCCCGGTGGCAGGTCCCACAGGTCCGCCACGCCGCTCCAGCGGGTTTCCGGGGTCAGCGTCGCCAGGTGTCGGGGTGAAGGTGGCGCGGTCGCCACCTCGGCCGTCAGCACATCGGCCGGCATGCCGACCACGGTCACGGTGACGAGGCCCGAGATCGGCCGCGGAGGTGGGGGTTCCGGTCGGTGGAGCGGCACCCCCCCGGCCAGTCGAAACACGAGCGTGGCCTCGGGGGGGCGCACGAGTTCCTCGCAGCGTCGTCGGGCCTCGTCCTCTCCCAGGAGGTCGTCCAGGCCCGCCATGGCAGGGGCGAAGGTCGGGGGGACGGGGCGCCGGAGGCGTTCCCGGAGCTCGGCTTCCATGCGGGCCAGCACATCGGGATGGAGCCGTTCCAGGACGCTCGATCCCCGACCTTCGGGACCGGTCGAGGGATCCTCCCGCCGGAGGCGTTCGACGAGCAGGGTCGAGGCCAGGTCCACGCGGGCACAGTGCAGGCTGGTGGTCGGGAAGATGGCCTGTTCCAGGCGCGCTCGTCCTCCATGCATCCCCGCGGGTCGGGCGACGCGGAGGAGGCTGGTGGACCCGCGCGGGACGTTCTCCAGGCGGAAATCTCCGGAACGGTCCGTGACGGTCGTGGCCAGGAGTTCGCCGCTCCCGGCATCGAGAAGTTCCAGGGGGGTTTCCGCCGCCGGAATGCCGGTCACGAGGTCTCCTGCCCCTTCCGGGACCGGCCACGTGGCGTGTCCCAGCAGACGGGCCGTCCCGTCCGAGGTCCGCGCCTCGAAGGCCTCTTCCAGCCGGACCTGGCCGGGACCCGGCAGGGCCGGTCCCTGACATGCCGCGCAGGCAAGCACCAAACACGACCACCCTCGCCACGTCATCGCCACGTCGCCCGCTCCGTCGTGCCCAGGGGCTGGCCCGACTGCAGGCCGCCGAACAGGTGCAGGTCGTTACCCGCGGCGGCCGCGGCGGCGAAGCCCCGGGCGGTGCCGAGGGCGTTGTCCCGGACGATGGAAAAAGCTCCGAGCTTCCCGTCGGCCGAGATGGGGGCCGATTCGATGCTCGTGAGCGCCGTCCAGCCATTGCCACCTGTCCCACCTATCACGTAGAGGCGCGAGCCCGTCACGACCAGGGCCGGGGCCACGCGTGCAACCTGCAGGCCACCCGCCACCTGCGTGAAATTGCCCACGAGCTTGTCCGTGACCGGGTCGATGGCGCACTGCTCGACGCTCGCCAGGGGGGTGCCCTGGCGATCCGACTGTCCCCCGATCACGATCACGTGCTGCCCCAGGACCACGACGCCGGCCCGGGCCC
>JBIIHZ010000339.1:0-3186 GCA_044235265.1 Candidatus Sericytochromatia bacterium | reverse complement strand
CCCGGGCGTCGATCCGCTGTTCACCGAGGTCCATCGGGCCCACATGCTGGACGAGACGCGCCACTTCCGCATCGAGCAGCACCTGCTGCGCGAGGTCTGGGAGCCGGCCTCGCCGGCGGTCCGGGCCTTCAATGCGCGGCTGTTCGGCGGGATCATGGCGCGATTCGTCTCCCCGAACTCGCCTTTCCAGGCGCTCAGGCTGCTGCTGGAACGCTCTCCGCACCTGCGTCCCCACGAGCCGACGCTCGTCGCCGAGTTGCGCGACCTGCACCGCAACGAGGCTTTCCAGCGCAACTTCTACAGCCGCGAGGCGCTTCCGATGACCTTTGCGACGCTCGATGCCTATCCCGAGATGGCCATCGTCTCCCACCACGTCCCGCTCTACCGGCCGGGGGGAGCCCATGCGCGAGCCGTCGTCGCCTAGGATCCTCGTCGTCGGCAATCCGGGTTCGCGCGGTGGCGCGAGCGGCGAGCGCCTCCGTCGCATCCAGTCCGAGCTCGCCGATCTCGGCGCGGTGGTCCGGGTGCCCGCGTCGCCCGAGGACCTCGCCGGGATCGTCCGCGAGGCGGTGGCCTCCGGAGTCGAGACCGTCGTCGCCGTCGGGGGAGACGGAACCGTCAATGCCGTCGTCAATCAGCTGGCCCACACGCAGGTCAAGCTGGGCGTGGTGCCGGCCGGCACCGCCAACGACCTGGCTCGTCACATGGGGATTCCCGCCGACGTGAAGGGGGCCTGTGCGCGCATCCGGTCAGGGCGAGCTCGCCGCCTCGACCTGCTGGACATCAACGGTCGGCTGTACGTCACGGCAGGCGGTCTGGGCGTTGTCACGGAGACGGCGATCGGCGTGAACCGAGTCAAGGCACCGGGAGCCTGGTCGCGCCCGCTCGTCCGTCCCCTGGGCAGCCTCGTTTACCTGCTGTACAGCCTCCGGCTGTTGCTCGGCAGGGCCTTGCCCGTTCACGACGTCGAGGTGTCCATCGATGACGAACCCCGCGGTCGCTTTCCCTCCACGGCCGTCTTCGTGCATAACCAGCCCACCATCGCCAGGCGGGTGCAGGCCTGTCCGGATGCCCGCAACGACGACGGCCTCCTGGGGGTCTGCCTCGTCACCCGGTCCGGTCGTCTCCGGAGCCTCTTCACGGTGTTCCGGATGACGCTCGACGGTTCACACGTGAACAGTCGCATCGTGCGCATGTGGTCCGGGCAGCGTGTCGACATCCAGTGTCCGACCGTCAAGACCTTCATCGGGGACGGGGAAGTCCTTGCCCACTCCGGCCACCTCCGGATCCAGGTCGTCCCTTCAGCCCTCGAGATCATCGCCTGAGGGACGAGCGGCCAGATTCAGAACTGGCGCCCGTTTGCACCGAAATCCTGGTCGCTCGCGTCGTGGCCATGCGCGTCACCCCGTGGTAGGATCGCGCAGCCCATCTTGACCTCACCTTAACGGGCGAGCGTCGGATGGACCGTCCCAGCACGGAACGTGAACCCATCCACGGGTGGATGGGGCACGATGAGGAACCGCACGGAGGTTTCCTGCGACATGATCGTTGTCGATAATCTGACCAAGCGGTATGGCGACCGCGAGGTCGTGAAGGATGTCTCGTTCCGCGTCGAACGCGGAGAGATCCTCGGCTTCCTGGGCCCCAACGGGGCCGGGAAGACCACCACGATGAAGATGATCACCGGCTTCCTGATGCCGACCACGGGCTCGGTCCGCATCGGCGAGGTCGACATGGCCGTCGATCCGATCGCGGCGAAGAGCCAGATCGGCTACCTGCCCGAGAACCCGCCGGTGTACCCGGACATGAGCGTGCTCGAGTACCTGCGCTTCGTCGGGAGCATCAACGGCCTCACCGGGGCGATCCTCCGCCTCGCCGTGGACGAGGTCATCGAGTCGTGTTTCCTGGGTGAGAAGCGCACCAAGGAGATCCGGACCCTCTCGAAGGGTTTCCAGCAGCGCGTGGGGCTCGCCCAGGCCATCATCCACAAGCCGGGCGTGCTCGTGCTCGACGAGCCCACCAACGGGCTCGACCCCAACCAGATCATCCAGATCCGCTCGCTGATCCAGGGTCTGGCGAAAGAGCGGACCGTCATCCTCTCGACGCATATCCTCCAGGAGGTCCAGAAGACCTGCTCGCGCATCCTGATCATCAATCAGGGGACCGTGGTTGCGGAGGACACGCCCGAGCAGCTCGAGGCGAAGGCCCGCGGTCGAAACGTCCTGAAGGCCATCGTTCGGGGTCCTCATCATGACGTCCAGGCGACGCTCGCGAGCCTGCATGGTGTCCTGAAGACCGAGGTGGCGGCCGATGCGAACGGCCTGCTTTCGGTCCTGCTCGAGAGCTCGAAGGAAGTCGACCTGCGCGAGCGCCTCGCCGCCGAGATCGTCGGTCGTCAGTGGGGTCTGCTGGAGCTGTCGAGCTCCCGCCTCTCGCTCGAGGAAGTGTTCATCAACGTCACGTCGCAATCGGCCGCATCCTCCAGCGAGGATCGGGCCCCGGAGGTCGTGCTCACCCATGGGTAAGTTGCTCGCCATCGCCGGACGGGAACTCAGGGCTTATTTCGCGTCGCCGCTGGCGTACGTCATCGCGGCCCTGTTCATGCTCGTCTCCGGTTACCTGTTCTCGCTCATCCTGTTCGCCACGCGTCAGGCTGACATGCGGCCGCTGTTCCAGAACCTGGCCGTCGTCTTCCTGCTGATCACCCCGGCGCTCACCATGCGTCTCATCGCGGACGAGCGCTCGCGCTCGACCTTCGAGATGCTCATGACTCGGCCGATCACGGACGTCCAGATCGCCGTCGGCAAGTACCTGGGTGCCCTCGGGTATCTGGTGTTCCTCATGGCGCTGACGCTGGTCTTCCCGCTGACGTTCGTGCTGGTCAAGGCCAATCCGGACTGGTACCCGATGCTCAGCGGCTACCTGGGCACCTTCTTCCTGGGGGCCTCGTTCATGGCCGTCGGCGTACTCGCCTCGAGCCTGACGGCCAACGTCGCCGTCGCGGCGATCGCCACCTTCGCCATCAGCCTGGTCATCTGGCTGCTGCCCTCGGCCAGCAGCATCGTGGGCCAGCAGGCCAGTGGCGTGCTCGAGTATCTGTCGGTCATCTCCCACCAGGACAGCCTCAGCCGCGGCATCATCGACACGTCGGACCTGCTGTTCTACGTCACGTTCATCGGGACCTGT
>JBIIHZ010000338.1:0-3192 GCA_044235265.1 Candidatus Sericytochromatia bacterium | reverse complement strand
GACCTCGCCCCCCTGAAGGCCGCGGGCGTCGACTACCTCGCGCTCGGCCACATCCACAAGCGCTACGAGGCCGACGGCTGGATCTACAATCCGGGCAGCCTGGAGGCCCTCAACGTCGCCGAGTACCGCGAGGAACGCGGCTACTACTGGGTCGAGATCGATCCGGCGACGCGCACCCACGTGGCGCGGCACGGGTCGGACCAGCCGCAGCGCCCGGTCCACCGCCTCGCCTTCGACGTGACCCCCTGGGGCGACCCGGCGGGCCTGCTCGAGGCCGCGATCGCCCACGTGCGCCGCGAAGCGGCCCTGGCCACGCCCCGGCACCCCACGGCGGACGCGGTCCGGCGCCCGGTCGTGGAGCTCACGCTGGTCGGGCGACTCGGGTTCCGGCGCCACGAGATCGACCGCCCCGCGCTCGAGAAGGCCCTGCAGGAGGCCTACGACGCCCAGGTGGCCCGGCTTTCGGTCGAGGCCCTGCCCCCGGACGTCGCGGGTCTCGCCGAGGCCGGCCCCGAGCGCGATCGCCCCGCCCTGGAGCGCGAGGTCCTCCGCGAGCTGGCCCGGCGCGACAGCCGCTACGAGGCGATCGCCGACTCGACGGGGGACCTGCTCGCGAGCCTCAAGCGCCAGGTCCTCGCCGGCACCGAGCCCGCGCAGCTGGCCGACCTCGTGGCCCGCCACCTCGATCCGGAGGCCGCATGCACGTCCTGAGGGTCGAACTCGAGGACATCAAGCGACACCGGCAGGCCACCTTCGACTTCGAGCGCGGCACCAACGCCATCTGCGGCCCCAATGGCGCCGGCAAGTCGACCATCCTCGAGGCGATCGGCTTCGCCCTGTTCGACCACATGCCCTACCGCAAGGAGGACTTCGTCCGGCGCGGGGCCACCACGGGCATCGTGCGCGTCACCTTCGAGTCGGGCCTCGACGGCCGCCCCTACACCGTCGTGCGCAACACGAAGTCGCAGTACCACGTGCTCGACCCGGCCACGCGGACGAAGGTCGCCGAGCAGAAGACCGACGTCCTGGCCTGGCTGAAGGCCCACCTGAAGCTCGAACCGACCGTCGACCTGCGGGAGTTCTTCCAGACGACCATCGGCGTCCCCCAGGGGACCTTCACGGCCATCTTCCTGGAGCCCCCCGCCCGCCGGAAGACCGTGTTCGACCGCCTGCTGCGCGTCGAGGAATACCGCGAGGCCGCGGATGGCCTGCGCGACACCGTGGCGCTGGTGCGCGAGCGCGCGGCCGCGCACGAGACGGCGATCGCCCATGCGGCCGGCCGCCTCGAACGCCTCGAGCCGCTCGAGCGGCAGCACGAGCTCCTCTCCACCCAGCTCGCGCACACCGAGCGACAGCTCGCGGGCCTCGCCCGGGAAATCGGGGGCTTCCGGGAGGTCCTCTCCCGACTCGAGGGGCTCGAACGCGATCGCCAGACGGCCCGCGAGACCCTGGAGCGCCACGAAAGCGAGCTCAGGCTACTGACCGCCCGCCAGGAAGACCTCGAGCGCGCGCTCACGGCGGCTCGCACCGCCCGCGATGAGCGAGAGGCCCTCCAGGCAACCGTCGAACGGGCCAGGGTCCTGGAGGCCGAGCGCCTCGACCTGGAAGGCAGACTCGAGACCTGGCGGAAGCTCGGCCTCGAACGCGAGGCCGCCCGCGTCGAGCTGCGGGGACTGGAGCGTGAGCACCGGGAAACCCTCGAGCGCATCGGCCGGCTGGAAGGCGACCTCGCCGAGGCGAAGCGCCTGGAGCCCCTGGCCGGACGACAGACCTGGCTCGAATCCGAGATTGCCCGCCTGGAGCCCCTCCAGAAGACCCATGAAGATGGCGTACGGACCCTCGAGCGCGAGGAGGCCGCGCGTGTCGCTCGCACCACGGAACGCGACGAGCACCGGGCCTGGGTGACGGCTTGCCAGGCCCCGCAGGACGCCCTGGCACGCCTGGCGGACGTCCGGACGAACCTCGACCGCCTCGACGCCGACCTCGCCGACCTGAATCGCCGGGAAGCCGAGGCCACGAGCCTCGCCGAGCGGCGGGAGCAGGGCCTGAAGCGCCGGCAGGCCCTGGCTGAGCAGGTGAACGTCCTGGAACGGGACCTGGCCGCTGCCGTCGCGGCAGGCCCCGAGGCCGCCCAGCTCACCACCTGGCTCGATCGCGGCCAGGCCAGGAAGGCCGACCAGGCCGCGATCGCCTCCGAACGGGATCGTCTGGCCGCCACGGCTGCCCGCTTCCGCGACGGACAGGTCTGCCCCCTCCTGGACACCCCCTGCCCGCTGCTCGAGGGCACGGACGCCACGGCCCACTTCGCCGAGCAGGACCGGGACCTGGCACGACGTCATGCCTCGCTGGAGCGGGAAATCCGCGAGCTGCGCGAGGCCTACCGGCGCGCCCTCGAGGCGCAGCGCCTTCACGACCGGCGTGTGGATCTCGAGCCCAGCCTGAATGCCACCCGCACCGAGCTCGGAGAGCTCGAACGGGAACTCGGTGTCTCCCCACCGGACCTCGCCGCTCTGAGCACCCGTCGCTCGGCGCTCGAGGTGGATCGCACGCGCCTGATCGGCGAGCGAGGCCGCCTCGAGGTCGCCGCCGACGAGGCCCGGGAGCGGTCCCGCCGGGAGGAGCGGCTCGTCGCGCTCGAGACGGAGCTCGCGGCTATCGAAACCCGGATCGACGACATGCGTCGCGAAGGCGATCGCCTCCGTCCTGACCTGGAGGCCCTGGCCCGTCACCGGCAGGAGCGGCAGGAAATCGGAGACGTCCGTCGCCAGCTCGAGTCCCACCGGCGCGAGGCGGCTGCCCTGCCAGCTTGCCGGGACCGGCTGACGGAGCTCGACCGGGCGTTGCAGGAGCTGACGCTGCGCCTCGCGGACCTCGACACGCACCTGGCGAACGGAGATGACCTCGAGGCCATGTTGATGCGCACCCGCCAGGAGCGAGACGCCCTGGAGGCCACGCTGGCCCGCTCGCGCGAGCTGGAAGCCCGCGCGAGCGACCTGGCGGATCTCGAACTCCGCTTCACCGGGGCCAGGGAAGCCGTGGCCCGCGCCCGGGAGGCCTGCGAGGTGGCCCGGCAGAACCTGGGCCGGCTCGACACCGAGGTCGACCCCGAGCGCCTGCTGGCCACCCGGGAGCGCCTCGAGACGCTCGTGCTCGAGGAGGTGCGCCTCGGCGAGCAATGCCACTTCCAGCGCA
>JBIIHZ010000337.1:0-3193 GCA_044235265.1 Candidatus Sericytochromatia bacterium | reverse complement strand
TCGCCTCGGCGTCTCAAGCAGCACGTCCACGCCGTCTCCCACGCCTGGTTCGCGACCTGCTTGCCGGGGCTGGAGCGGCTGCTCGCTGCCGAGCTGGAAAGGATCGGGATCGAGGGTGCCTCGACCGTGGCCGGGGGGGTCGAGTTCACCGGTCGCCTCGAGGACATGATGCGCGTCCAGCTTCAGGCGCGGCTCCCCGGGCACCTGCGGCTCCGGTTCGCCACGTTCCGGGCTCCCAATCCGGCAGCCTTGCGCGATCGCCTCGAATCCCTGCCCTGGGACCTGTGGGTGGGGCCGGAGATCGGGATCCGCATCGAGGGGGGGGAGGGTGCCGCTGCCGCCGCGCGTCGCGTGCTCGACGATTTCGCCGCAACCTTCCCGGGCAGGCGCGACGACGGGAATGACCAGGTCGTGCTGGTGCGATGTCGAGAGGGGGAGTGGCAGGTCTCGCTCGAGGCCAGCGGTGAGCCGCTTCACCGACGGGGTTACCGTCTGGAGACCGGGCGAGCTCCGCTGCGTGAGACGATGGCCGCCGCCCTCCTGGACCTGGTCGAGTACCGTGGGGCGGGAATGCTGGTCGATCCGATGGCCGGGAGCGGGACCATCGCGCTCGAGGCCGCGCGGCTGGCCTGCGGTGTGCCTGCGGGTCTCGATCGCGGCTTCGCCTTCGAGTGCTGGCCCGGTCACCGCGAGGCGACGTGGCAGCATCTGCGGCGCAAGGCCGGGGAGGCGATCGCCGCTTCCCCGTCCGTCCGGGTGGTGGCCCGGGACGTCAGCCGGAGGACCCTGCAGGGGGCCACGGCCAATGCCGGGCGCTCTCGCGTCGCCCCGGCCGTGCGGTTCGAGCAGGTCGATTTCCTCGAGGCCTTGCCGCCAGCCCCCGAGGCGGGCTGGGTCGTCTTCAACCCTCCGTACGGCCATCGCCTCGCGGTGGCGGGGGGCGCGAGTCCGGGAATGGAAACCATCGCCCGCAGGCTCGTCGAGGCCTGGGCCGGGTGGCGGATCGGCCTGGTCACCCCCGATCCGGCGGCTCTCGTCCGGGGCGGACTCGAGATCGTGCACCAGATCGCGGTGCCTCACGGCGGGCTCGAGGTGTCCCTGGTGGCCGCCCGCGTGCCCGACAGGACCTGATCCGGTTCAGACCAGGGTGGCCGTCACCCGCTCGCGCAGGTTCATCGTCTCGAGATGCCGCCCGATGAAGACCAGCCGACTCAGGCGCGGCTCATCCGGCTGCCAGGGCGCTCCGCTGCTCGTGGCGAAGAGGGGGCCCGCACCCTGGAAGATCCATCGCTCGGCCTCGTCGGCCAGATGCACGATGCCCTTGCACCGGAGCAGGTCGTCTCCGTGCTCCCTCAGCAACGCGCATAGCGTGCGATCGAGGCGACGGGCGTCGAGCGGCCGGTCGAACTCCAGTACCTCGTGTCCGATCGTGTGCCCATGGTGATGAGCTCCGGTCGGGTGCCCGACCGTCGGCAACTCGGTGCGCATGTCATGGGCATGCAACCCGACGAGCCGTTCCGGGGCCAGGTCCCCCTTCGCGATCGCGTGGATGCGGGCCAGGGGGGCGTGTCGTTCACCCCAGGCCACCATCCGGGCGATGTGGGCCTCGGGGGCCTGGTCCAGGCGCGTGACCACCAGGACGTCGGCGATCGCCGCCTGGTGGTGCATCAACTCCGAGAGTTCCGGGTCGGCGAGCAGAGAGGGGCCCCGCAGCCCGTCCACCACCGTCACCACGGCATCGAGCTGCACGTGCGAGGCCAGGTAGGGATCCATGAAGCAGGCCGTGACGATGGGGTCGGGTTCGGCCAGGCCGGACGTCTCCACCAGGATGCCCGATAGCTCGCCGTCGGCCTCCAGCAGCCGCTGGACGGCCGGCACGAGGTCCCCCTGGAACGTGCAGCACAGGCATCCGTTGGGCAGAGTCACCAGCGCACCGGGGTCGACCGACAGCAGGTCCTGGTCGATCCCGAGGGGGGCGACCTCGTTGACGATGACGCCCCAGCGCCACGGTGCCAGCCGGGCCAGCAACGTGTCGAGGAGGGTGGTCTTGCCTGCCCCCAGGAAGCCCGTGACGAGGGTCAGGGGAACGGGGACATCCGGTGTCGAGCGAGCTGGAGCAGATATCACGATACAAAGTTCCGGTCGGTGGGTATGGTCAATGCGCGGCGGAAAGGGTCCGTTCGCGGGAGGGAAGCAGCTTGAGTTACCAGGGCGAGATCCTGCTCGAATCGGGCACCAACGAACTCGAGATCGTGGAGTTCATCATCCACCATCCGGAGAACGAACTCGAGGATGTCTCGGGGCGCTACGGTATCAACGTGGCCAAGGTCAAGGAGATCCTGACAGTCCCAGAGATTCTCGAGTATCCCAACTCGCACCCGGCCTTCGCCGGCGCCATCAACCTGCGCGGCAAGGTCATCTCGGTGGTCGACCTGGCACGCTGGCTCGGGATCGACAGCGAGCGCAGCAAGAAGTCTCGCGTGATCGTCACGGAGATCAACGGTATCGTCACCGGCTTCATCGTCGATGCGGTCGAGCGCATCCATCGCATTTCGTGGAGTCAGGTCGATGCCCCCCCGCCCCAGCTCACGATGTTCGCGGGATCGTGTGTCACCTCGGTCGTCCGGATGGAAGACCGGATCGTGCTCCTGCTCGACTTCGAGACGATCCTGATGGACATCAATCCGTCGCTGCTTCCCAAGACGGTCATCGCGCCTCCACCGGAGGGCCTGCAGCGTCAGGGCAAGCGGATCATCATCGCCGAGGACAGTGCCTCCATCCGGCGCATGGTCGCCAACGCACTGACCGAGGCGGGTTATTCCGTCATGGCCTACGACAACGGGGAATCGTTGCTCGACTGGCTCTCCAATGGCAAGCGCGACAAGGCGGAGTTGCCCGATCTCATCATCTCGGACATCGAGATGCCGCGGGTCGATGGGTTTCACCTGCTGGCGCGCCTCAAGGCCTCCGATGGGATCCGTCACGTCCCCGTGGTCCTGTACTCGTCCCTCGGGAGTGATGTCAACCGGGCGAAGGCGCTTCGCCTCGGGGCGATCAACCTGCTGAGCAAGCCCGACCTGCCCAACCTGATCCACTACGTCGACGACATCTTTCTCGGTAAGCATCAGAAGTAGGCCTCACCCGTAATGGTCGAATCGTGGTGGGTCCCCCTCCGGGGACCCACTTTTACTTG
>JBIIHZ010000415.1:0-2507 GCA_044235265.1 Candidatus Sericytochromatia bacterium | reverse complement strand
CTGAGGCGCTCGAGGGCCAGGCAGTCGTCCACGGCATGCAGATCGTCGCGGTGCAACTCCAGCGTGTCCGGCAGCCAGCGCCTGAGGGCCTCGTCCTTGGCTTCTCGCGCCGTCCCGGCCACCACCAGTCCCACGTGGTGCAGTTCGGCGAGCGTGTCGCGCCGGTAGGCCCCCAGGTTCACGAACCACAGCTTCTCGGCTCGGTCTTCCGGTGGCGTCTCCACCAGGCTCACGCTCCAGCCATCGATCGCCTTGACCACCATGAACGCATCGAGGTGCAGGCTTTCGGGGGTTCCGAACCACTGGCGCCGCAACTCGGGCAGGCAGGCCTCGATGGTCTGGCCCGCCACGAACCGCACATCGTGGAGTTCGACCAGACAGCCCGGCGCACGCCCGCCCAGGATGACCAGGAACAGGTCCGTCTGAACTTGCGGGAGATCGGGGAGGCCAGGTGCAAGGTCGGTCATGGTCGAGGTCTCGTGGAAGAGGTGACGGGGCGCCTCTCATGGTACGCCCGCCCCGGCGGTTCGTCACCGGGCGATGCCGTTCTCGCGGATGAAGGCGAGGCGGTCCGAGTCTTCCTGCATGGCCCAGCGATCTTGCGCCTCCCCGTGAGGCCGGGGCTTGACACTCGCCGATGAACGGGAAGGCCTGGTGTCAGGTCGGCCGAGATGCGTTGAGACTCGGTCCGGGAATCGCTTTAGGAATTGGCCTCTTGACGCTGTTCTTGTATTCGGTCGAGGCACTCGCTGCACTGATGCGATTGAGGGACGTGCGGGACGGGTCGACCAGGGGGATCTCCGAATGGTTCGAGGAACCGATCTGGACGCTGTCGCGCCGGGGTTTCACGGTCTGCGCCTTCGGTTTGTTTCCTGCCGCGGGCTTCTTTCGGTCCGGAGGGGCCGAGGGGATCTGGCCGGGCTGGGTGTTCATGTTGACGATCACGCGAGACCCCCTTTTCTTGAAACCTACAGGAATTTTGTTCCTCGAACGGGCGGTTCCGAAACGTCCCGGGTCCGCGCGGTCCGTCCAGGCTCGGTGGGTGACCGGGCAAGATCGTGGCCCGTAATTCATTCATTCTTGTACGAACCTTAACGACCGTTCCTGACGTCCGGCACCGATGACCTCTGTAAGGTGTGAGCCTGAAAACGGAGGTTCGTCATGACGCCCGCCCCGCTGATGCGCTGGTTCCAGAACTCGTTCACGCGCTACGGTCAGGTTTCCGTGCCCGGGAACGTCGCCCGCGACCTGGCCGTCCGCGAGGTCATTCCCGGTGCGAAGCAAGCCGTCCGTCGGGCCGTGTATCGTCAGGAACCCGGAAAAGTTGCCCGCGAGACCATCGCGCGCGTGCCTGACCGGTGGCAACCGTCGCGGCCGGCCACGGTGCCCGCCGGGGCCCCCTCCCGGGTGGGGAAAGCGCTCGACATGACTCCCGAGGTCGAGTTGCGACCGGGCGACATCGTGGCACGCGGTAACGGCGAGACGCTGCGCACCATGGCGGATGGTGGACTGGCCGTCTCGGTGGAGCGTTTCCTCGAGACGGGCCGCTGGGAGGCCCACAGGGCCGACGTCGGGCACGTGGCGATCGCCGGACGCGACGCGCGGGGCCAGATGGGGGTCTACGAGATCTTCGTGGGCAAGCCATTTCCCGAACTCGACCGACTCCTGACCGACAGGCAGCGCGCGCGCCCGCACACCTTCGTCCAGTTCCGGTCGGCGAAGTCCTTCTTCAATGACGTGCCCACGGGCTGGATCCGGACCACGATGGTCATGCGGCCGAAGGACCCCCGGATGGCCGAGGCCGCGGCAACGCGTGCCCGCGATCTGTTCGAGTCGCAGGTCTCCCCGGATGGCCGTTCCGCCAGGGCCTGGTACACGAGCGCCCCGCGGCTCTTCTCACCCTGGGCGGAGGGACGCACGGGTCCGTGCTCGTCGTACGTGAACCGCGCCTACGGCAACCGGTTCGACCCCGGTCACGGGATCCCGGTGTCGCCCGAATCCATCACCGAATCGCCCCTGCTCGAACTCGTGGGGATGAAGACGGTCGACAAGGTGAGTCGCGCCACGGACCGGCCCTTCAAGTTCTGAGGCCGGTCGTCCGGCCAGTCCGACCGTCAGGACTGCGTTCCGTCCGCCTGCTCGGTCGCCTGCCCGGCTTGCGCCTGCTTCGCGCGCGCCACCAGTTCAGACAGCGAGGTCGTGGCTGGCAACGGATGCTGGAAGTCGGGCCTGTCGCGCCGCAGCGCGGCGACGGCTTCCTCGAGCGCCTGCGGCCGGTCCGACCACAGGCTCAGCCACAGCAGCGTCTGCCCATCCTGGAGCGGGGCCGTCCCGATGAGGATGTTCGGATACTGCGCCAGCAGCGCCTGACGGGTCTCGTCGAGCGCCTCGGTGGGAATGGCGATCTCGAGGACCTGCTCCGAACCGGCCATCGTCAGGGTTTCACCGGCGGCGGCGGGGGCGAGTTCAGCTGCTGATCCAGGGGTGAGGGCAGGTTGTCGAACGTG
>JBIIHZ010000336.1:0-3208 GCA_044235265.1 Candidatus Sericytochromatia bacterium | reverse complement strand
CCCGCGGTGGGGCGGAGGCGCGAGGAACGGCGCATCCGTCTCGACCAGGGTATGCGAGAGCGGGACCTGTCGGGCCACGTCACGCAGGTCCTGGCTCTTCTTGAAGGCCACGATCCCGCTGAAGGAGACCATGAAGCCGCGTGCGACCGCGGCTCCCGCCAGTTCGGCCGTCCCCGTGAAGCAGTGCAGGACCCCACCTGCGGGACCCGCCTCGGGGAGCATGTCGAGGGTATCGGCCTCGGCGTCGCGGGTGTGCACGATCACGGGAAGGTCGAGTTCCCGGGCCAGGGCGAGTTGCTCGCGAAAGGCCCGGATCTGGGCCTCCCTCGAGGCGCTCTCGTAGTAGTAGTCGAGTCCCGTCTCCCCGATCGCCATGACGCGGCGATGGATCGCGATTGCGCGCAGGCGTTCGCGGGAACCGTCCAGCCAGGTCTCGGCCTCGTGCGGGTGGATCCCCGCTGCAGCCCAGACGTCGGGATGACGCTCCGCGACCTCGAGCACGCCGGGCAGCTCGGCCCAGGTGACACCGGGGTTCAGCACGGGGCCCACGCCACGCGCGCGGGCGCGCTCGAGGACCGAGGCGATCTCGGCGTGGGCCGCATCACCCTGCAGCGGGGGCTCGAGCCACCGGGGCAGCATGTCGAGGTGGCAGTGGGTATCGACCAGCATCTCAGGCCTTCTTCTTGGCGGCTCCGGCCAGCTCCGACCCGATGCGCGGGTAAAGCGGGCCGCCCTTGCGGGTCGACTGCCCCACGGCGAGACCTCCCCATGCGAGCGCAGGCCAGCGCTCGTCGGCCAGCGGGGTGTCGTTTCCGAGCTGGTCCCAGATCTTGCCGGCCAGCGTCGGGATGAACGGCCGGGCCAGGATGGCGACGTGGCGCAACGCTTCGAGCACCGTGTACAGGACACCGCCGAGCGCGTCCCGGTCGCCCTGCTTGGCCAGGGCCCAGGGCGCCGTGGTGTCGATGTACTTGTTGACCGCGTTGAGCAGCTCCCAGATGGCGGCCACCGCGAGGTCGATGGCGCAGGCGTCCATGTGGGTCGCCACGGCCTCCACGGCCCGGGCCGTGGCCTCGGGCAGATCGCCCTCGATCGCCTCGTGCCGCGGGCTTACGCGTCCCTCGAAGTGCTTGTCGAGGATCGCGAGCGTCCGGTTGAGGGCATTGCCCAGGTTGTTGGCGAGGTCCGCGTTGACGCGATTCTCGAAGGCTTCCTGCGTGAAGTCCCCGTCGCGGCCGAAGGGAATCTCGCGGAGCAGGTAGTACCGGATGGCATCGGCACCGTAGTCCTTCACGAGGTCGCGCGGGTCGATGACGTTGCCGATGGTCTTGCTGATCTTGAGGCCCGAGGCGTTGACCCAGCCGTGGCCGAAGACGCGCTCGGGGAGGGGCAGGTCGAGGGCCATCAGGAGGGCGGGCCAGATCAGGCAGTGGAACTTCGTGATGTCCTTGCCCACCAGGTGCAGCTGGGCTGGCCACCATTTCTTGAACATGGCCTCATCGGTGCCGTAGCCGATGCCCGTCAAGTAGTTCGAGAGCGCATCGATCCAGACGTAGATGACCTGGGTGTCATCGCCGGGCACGGGGATCCCCCACCGCACCGACTGGCGCGACACGGACACGTCGGGGAAGGTCTCGAGGAGGTTGAGGATCTCGTTGCGGCGCGATTCGGGTTCGAGGAAATCCGGGTTCGCCTCGTAGTGGGCCACCAGGCGATCGCGGTAGCGCGAGAACAGGAAGACGTCGTTCTCCTCGCTCGTGAACTCGAGGGGCATCTGGTGCTGCGGGCATGTGCGGTCCTCGCCGAGGTCCCGCTCGTTCTTGAACTCCTCGCAACCCTTGCAGTACCAGCCCTCGTACCGGGACCGCACGATGTCGCCCTGACTCACGAGCCGCGCGTAGATGGCCTGGACGGCGTTGCGGTGAGCCGGATCGGTGGTGCGGATGAAGCCGTCGTACGAGATGTCGAGCGCTTCCCAGACGGCACGGGCCTCTGCTGCGACGCCGTCCACGAAGGACTGGGGGTCGGTCCCGGCCGCGATGGCCGCTTTTTCGATCTTGTTGCCGTGCTCGTCGAGGCCCGTCAGGAAGAAGACCTCGCGACCCCGCTGACGCTGGTGGCGAGCCAGGGCATCGGCCGAGATCTTCTCGTAGGCGTGACCGATGTGGGGGGCGGCGTTGCCGTAATCGATCGCGGTGGTGATGTAGTAGCGGTTCATCGGGCATCTCCTGGGAGGGCGACGATCGCCATGGTACCAAACGTGGCGCCCTTGACAGGCGTGACCGGGCAAGGTATTCCATGAATATCGTGATGCGTCACGTGCGGCTAGGTAGCTCAGTTGGTAGAGCATGCGACTGAAAATCGCAGTGTCGGCAGTTCGATTCTGCCCCTGGCCACTTCGAATCCCCGGCTCAGGCCGGGGATTTTTTTGCGCGGATACGTGAGGGTGGCGGCCGAACGGCCTAAGTTTGAGCCTGCAAGAGCCAGGCATCGAGGTCTTCCCGGGTCGTCAGGAAGGCGAGTTCCTCGACGAGCGATTCGAGGCGTTCGAGGTCCAGGGCCTCGAGTTGCGCAGGTAGTGATGCAGCGAGCCCTTGCGCAAGTGCCGTCCCGTCACCTTGTCCCACATGGTTCCCTCCAGCACGCCTCGCACCCACTCCATTTCTAGCACGTGACACAGCAGGCCTTCGACGTCTCACACCCGCGCCCAGAGCCCCGATCGCCACTGACCGTCCACGTGCGCGGCCATGGTCCTGGGCACGTCCCCGCCTGTCACGCGCAGGCCCACTTCGAGGTTGACCTCCATCGCATCGGGCGACAGTTCCGCACTGGACACGAGCAGGTCCCGGTCGTCCGCGAGCACGAGCCTGGCATGCTGCGCCACCGTCCGCCCGTCCGGTTGCGACCCGCGCTTCGTCTCGGGCCAGTGCCACACCGTCGCCGCGGGAGAGCGGGGCTGCATACCGAGAACGAGGCGGATGGGCCGGACGCAAGTTCCGCACGGTCATCCCTATAATCCTCCCAGGTCAAGATCAGGTGAAATCTCGGGAGGATTTCAATGAAAGTCCAGGTGTTCTCGGCACTCCTTGCCAGTGCCGCGCTTCTCGCGGCCTGTGGCCAGTCTCCGGCGAGCGCGCCCCGTGCGGGCGCGTCGTCCACGGCAAGCGGTCAGGTGGACGCCCAGGGAACTTTCATTCCCACGCACGTC
>JBIIHZ010000026.1:0-10514 GCA_044235265.1 Candidatus Sericytochromatia bacterium | reverse complement strand
GGCCGCGATGGCCGGTGAACGGGACGCCCTCCACGAAGACCTTCGCTCGATGTCGGCGGACGCACGGATGGACGTGACCCTCCTGCTCGATGCGCAGCGCTTCCAGAGCAACCTGGATGCCCGGGAACGGGCAGCCGAGAAGGCCGTGGGGCAGGCACGACAGCGCGTGGAGCAGGCCCGTGCCGACCTCGTGGAGGTCGCCCGGAAGGTCCAGGTCCTCGAGAAGCTCCGGGAACAGGCGCTGAAGGACTGGATCGCCCAGGAAAACCGCCGCGAGGCCCTCATGCTCGACGAACTGGCGACGATCCGACATGGCCAGGTGCCAGGCCTACAGGTCGGCCCCGGTCTGCCGATATCCCGATCAGAGGGGTAGCTCCAGGGCATCCCTCGTGAGGAGGGAACATGCCCCAGCTTGAACCCCGGAACCGGATCGGGCTCTTCGCCGGTGAACCCGGCGGACTGCCCGCTCTGTCCACGCCCGTGGCCCCCACGGCGGCCCAGACGGAGGCCTTCCAGCGCATCCTGGGAAGCGTCCAGCCATCCGCGAGCAAACTTCCGGCCAGGTCGCCCCGGCAGCAGGCCAACGGCACGCCGGAGCTGGCACGATCCTTCGGCCCCTCGCGACAGTCGTCCGCCGATGGCGCCCGGCGCTCCCGCCCGCTCGACCGGGAGCCCGGACGCACCGCCGAGACGCGGTCGGAACTGCGTCGTCCCGCGGGCGAGCGGAAAGTAGCTGATCCGGCCGTGCGTCCCGAGGCCCGGCGCCCGAAGGACGAGCTAGCCGCACGCGAGACCACGGGCGCCAGCTGGAGTCCGGAGGAGCGTCAGCTGACGTCCACCCCGGCGGCACGTGAATCGGGCCCTCGCGAGGCCCTCGAGGCGAACCAGACCCGGGACGTGGCCGATGGCTCGCGCGAGCCCCAGGAAACCACCGAGTCCACCGCGATCGCCTCGCCTGGCGATGCCTCGCAAGCCGAGGACGTGGGCGAAGGACACACCCTGCGGGACGGTGCGGACGAGGCGACCGCGGAATCCCCGTCGAACCCGGGCGAAGACGACGATGCAACCGCCTCGCTGGCCGGAGACACCCCGCAGGCCAGCGCGCTTCCAGTCATGAATGACCCCTCCTGGCTCGTGCTGGTGCAGAACCCCGTCGGACCCGTTCTCGCGCCGACCGTGCATGACGAGGTCCGGACCGACGAGGTCGGTGCGACCCTCCGTTCCTCGTTGCCCACCGCGCCCGTCGCGATGATGCCGGGAGCTTCGGCGCCCGGGGCGTCTGGCCTCGGCGACCAGGCAGGAACCGGAATGGCCGTGACCGGCACCGCGAAATCGGACAGCCCCGCCCGCGAGGCGATGCCGAGCCTGGAAGCGGCCCTGTTCCAGGAACTCCGGGTGCAGAGCCTCGAGGTCGTGCGCAGGCCCGTGGCCACGTCCGGTGGTCCCGAGGCGACCGCGATGATCCCCGGTGGCCCGTCCACGGAAGGGGCCACCACGGGGCTACCCGGCGCCATGACTCCCGTCGCGGTGGCGAGCCAGGGCGATCGCCCCGACACCGGATCGAACGACTCCGGGGCCCGGGACGGTGAGGCCGCTCCCCGCGAGCTTCCCGTGATGACCCCGACGGTGGGCCCCGAGGTCGCCACAGCCGAGGAAGTCGCCTCTCAGGCTGCGTCTTCACGAGCGGCTGACCCGGAAAATCCTGCGTCCGATCCCGTGGCGGCGATCGGGGTGCGCGACGTGGCCCGGCCGGAAGGCGTGATGAGCCCCGCGGCCACGATGCGGGACGCCCGCGAGGTCCTCGCCCGTCCGACCCAGGGCCCCGAGAGTCAGCAGCCTGCCCGCCCCGTGCAGGACGTGGTGCGCTCCTACCTGGCGAACACGAGCCGTGACCAGGTGTCCTCGGAGCTGCGGCTCCAGCTCAGTCCCGAGCATCTCGGCCGCATCGAGGTCCGGGTCCGGGCCCAGGAGGGAGTGGTCACCGCGATCATCCGCGTCGACCAGCCCCACGCGCATCAGGCCCTGGAGCAGCAGTTCGGTGACCTCAAGCAGACGCTGCTGGATCAGGGAGTCCGCCTGGACAAGGTCGAGGTCCAGCTGGCGAACGATCCGCGACATCGCGAGCAGCAGGCGGACCTCGGCGGTGGGGCCTGGCAGCAGGGCCGGCAGCAGTCCGGTCAGGACTCCCGGAGCTTCCGGCGCCGGGGCTTCGGCGGTGGCTGGGAAGAAGAAGACCCCATGGCCCTTCAGTTCGCCGAAGGGGTGCCGATGATGAGGCATGGTTCCGGACAGGCGGGAGGCTTCGACACCCGCGCCTGATAGCAGGAGGGTCCCCATGGCCGGCAATTCGGTCGTCAGCAGCACCACCTCGTCGGCCAACGCCACGGCCACCTCGCTGGCCGGGAACAAGGCCAACCAGGCCGCTCAGTCCAAGCTCGGGAAGGATGACTTCCTGCAGCTCCTCGTCACCCAGCTCCGGTTTCAGGACCCCCTGAATCCGATGGAGGACAAGGAATTCATCGCGCAGATGGCCCAGTTCAACTCGCTCGAAGAGATGCAGAAGCTGAACAAGACGATGGCGGCGCAGAACGACTTCAACCAGCTGGCCTCGGCCTCGAGCATGATCGGCAAGCGGGTGGCCGTGGACGACGGCAAGACCAAGTTCATGGGGCGCCTGGTCGAGATCCGTCGCGTGGACGGCAACCTCAAGGCGCTCGTCCAGGAGACGACGGTCGACGACCAGCCGGTCGACAAGAAGCCCGCCACGGTGGATTTCTCGTCGATCATGCAGGTGGCGGCCTAAAGTCATCCGTTTTGACACCGACATGACAGGTGTGACGCCAAGAAGCGGGAAAGGAGGACAGCGTGGACATCGAAGCGATGCGCTTACAGGCCAGCCTGCGCGCCCCCCTCGGACCGCGGGTCGAGCGTGACCACGCGTTCCAGGAACTCGGTCCTCAGTCCTTCCAGCAGATGCTGGATGCGCGAGGCCGGAGCATCCGGATGTCGGCCCACGCGATGGGGAGGCTGCAAGAGCGCCGCATCGCGATGGACGCCGATCGGATGGCCCGACTGGCCGACGGCGTCGACCGCGCCGCCGCCAAGGGTTCCCGCGACAGCCTCGTGATGGTGGACCACGTCGCTTTCGTGGTGTCGGTGCGAAACCGCACGGTCATCACGGCGGTGGACGGGGACAGCCTGAAGGACAACGTTTTCACCAAGATAGACAGTGCCGTGATCGCCTAGTCAGACGCGCTGCTGGACGCTGGACCCTCCGGGGAGGCGAGCGAGGGGCCCGAAGCTGCCCCCGCGACCAGCGCGTCGAACATCCCAGGGAGGAAGCCGCATGCTCCGCTCGTTGAGCTCTGGTGTCTCGGGTCTGCGCAACCAGCAGATCAAGCTCGATGTCATCGGCAACAATATTGCCAACGTCAACACGGTGGGCTACAAGTCGCACCGTGTGAACTTCCAGGAGCAGTTCTCGCAGACGCTGCGGGGCGGTTCCGCGCCCACGACGGCCCTGGGCGGTACGAACCCCTCGCAGGTGGGTCTGGGCGTGTCCGTCGGCTCGATCGACCTCATCCAGACGCAGGGGGCGCTGACGCCGACCTACAAGAACACGGACCTGGCGATCAGCGGTGAAGGCTTCTTCATCCTGTCGGATGGTCGGAACAGCGTGTTCACCCGGGACGGCGCGTTCGACTTCGACCGCAGCGGCAACTTCCTGAAGGTCTCGAACGGCTTCCGCGTGATGGGCTGGAACTCGGAAGTCATGCCGGACGGCACGGCACGCGTGAACACCAACCGCCCCATCGAGCCCATCGTGGTGCCCGCCGGCATCACCCTGACGCCGCAGGCCACGACGAGCATCCGGCTGAGCTCCAACCTCGAGGCCCAGACGCCGAAACTGGACCGGGCCTACCCGCGGGACTCCCAGGCTCTCGCCTCCATCAGCATGTTCGATTCGCAGGGGAACACCATCAAGGGGACGATCGTGTTCACGCGGCAAGCCGAGGAAACGGGGAAACCGGAAACGGCCAACCGCTGGCAGATCGCGTTCAAACCTCAGAGCATCAAGGATTTCCGGTTCGTCAAGTCGGATGGCAAGCTGAACGACGACCCCCAGGACTCGGTCGTCAACAAGATCATCGATGGCACCGGTGCACGCGTGGATGAAAATGCCGTGCTGGACGAGAAGGCACAGGCCGACCTGCGCCTCGTGATCGGTTACGTCGAGTTCGGCCCGAACGGCGTGCTGACGGCCTTCCGCGAACCCGCCAACGGCCAGGTGCCTAACCCTGCGAACCCCGCGGGTCCCACGATTCCCGGGATTGTCGCAAAAATGCCGTCTGCCGGTGCCCCTGTGTTGACCACCCTCCCGACCTTCCGCCTCGCCCCGTCGACCAGTGCCAATCCGCTCACGCTCCAGCTCGAGGTCGGTACCCCGGGACGGACGGACGGCCTCACGCAGTACACCGATCCGACCTCGGATCCGTCCAAGAAGTTCTACAACCACACCGCGGTCATGGTGGACCAGAACGGCTACGGATCCGGGAACCTCTCGGGGGTCTCCCTCGATGCCTCCGGCTCGCTGATGGGCGTGTTCACCAACGGACGCAGCCGCGTGCTGGGTCAGGTGGCCGTCTCCACCTTCACGAACCCGAGCGGTCTCGCGGTCGCGGGCGACAACGTGTTCACGACCACCGCCAACTCGGGGGAGCCCCAGGTCGGGACCCCGGCCACGGGCTCTCGCGGGATGATCGCCCCCGGCACGCTCGAGAATTCGAACGTGGACCTGGCCCAGTCGTTCTCGGAACTCATCGTGGCGCAGCGCAGCCTGCAGTCCAACTCGAAGGTGATCACGACCTCCGACGAGGTCCTGCAGGAGCTCATGTCGCTGAAGCGGTAAGCCACGAGGCGGGGTGAGCGGACACCATGGACATCGGCACCCCGGGCGCCGGCAGTTCGCCCTCCCCCCGACCGAACGTCCCCTCCGGCGCCGTGCGCGGACCTGGTCGCGAGGCCCCTCCGGCGAGTTCCGAGCCTGGCATCGCGCCGCCCTCCCGGCCTGCCGGCCCGGAAGGTGGCGCGGTAGCCGTCCGGGCGCTCCTCGAGACGATCGGCTTGCCCCGGACCGACCTGCGCGAGGCGATCGTCTCGGTGCTCCGGGACGCCGAGTTGCCCCTGAACCGGGACTTTATCGGACGGACGGAGCACCTGGCACGCAAGCTGAACGCAGCGGACGAGGGCGGCCTGCGCGCCCTCGTCGATCTGCTGGCGAGACGGCTGCCCGTCACGCCGGAGACGCTGCGCGACAACCGGCACCTCCTCGCGGACGAAAGCGGCTGGGCGAGGCGCTGGGGGCAGGCGGGACGGGATCTCGATCCCGATCGCCCGGACGAGACCGTGGGCAGATGGCTCACGACGGGATTGCCCGTCGAGGCTCGTCTCACCTCCCTGGATCCGGACGACACCGCCTCCCCGCCATCCGGGGAAGCTCACCCCGAGGCCTTGCACGGGGAACCTTCGGCCCGGCTGGCCTCGGGACTGCGTACCATGGGGACGCCCCCCCAGCTCGACGTGCCCTGGGCCGACCGGGACGGAAATCAGGGGTGGGTGCGGATCCAGGACGAGGCCAAGGGAGCCGTGGAAGCGGAGCGCCCACCCGCGACTCGAGTCCGCATGAGTCTCGAAACACCTCATCTCTCGCGGCTCGGCATCGATTTACATTTCGTGGCAGGCCAGGTAACGTTGCAGATCGACCTGATCGCCCCGGAACTCGCACGGTGGCTGGAACCGCGTCTTCAGGAGCTTCGAACGGCCCTCGAGGCCAGGGGCCTGACGGTGATCGGACCCGGGATCCGCGTCCGGCGTGAAAAACCTGGATCCGGCGACGCGGCACCGACCAGATGGGGGTGATCGGATCGTGGATAGCGAGAAGAGACGCAAGGCGATCGCCCTGCGATACGATCCCGACCAGGACGATGTTCCCCGCGTCGTGGCCGAAGGTCAGGGACGGATCGCCGAGAAGATCCTGGCACTCGCCGCCGAGCACGGGGTGCCGGTTCACGAGGACCCCCTGCTCGTGGAAAGTCTGGCGGCGCTGGAGGTCGGAGATTTCATCCCCCCGGAGTGTTATCCGGTGGTGGCGGAAATCCTGGTCTTCGTGCAGCGCATGAACCGGGAGAAAGGCGCGAGCGGACGATGATCAAGCTCACGAAATTCAATGGCCAGCAGTTCGTCGTGAACTGCGATCTGATCGAGGCGATCGAGTCGACTCCCGACACCGTGGTGTCGCTCACCACCGACCAGCGCTACGTCGTGCGCGAAACTGTCGATGAGGTGATCGAACGGGTGGCCAGCTTCAAGCAGAGCTGTTACCCCGGATGGAGGTTCCTGCAGGAATCGGCCATCCAGAAGGTGGAGGATTGACGCCGTGGAACTGTCGACCGTCATCGGCCTGCTGCTGGGGTGGGGCGCCATGCTCGTGGCCAACGTCATCGAAAGCGGTGGCGTCCACGGACTGATGGGACTCGTGGCGCCGACTGCCGCCATGATCGTCCTGGGCGGAACCTTCGGGGCCTGCTTCCTGTCGTATCCCATGCCGGACATGCTCAACCTTCCGAAGATGATCGCGATCACCTTCAAGGCCGACCCGTTCAACCCGGCCGCCGTCATTCCTCAGCTGGTGGGGTATGCCGAGAAAGCGCGCCGGGAAGGCCTACTGGCTCTGGAAGCGGACCTCGCCGAAGCAGGTGATGAGTTCCTTCGCAAGGGCATGCAGATGGTTGCCGATGGCATCGACTCGCACACGGTGCGGGACATGCTCGAGACCGAGCTGAGTTTCATCGCGAGCCGTCATGCGGCAGGGTTCGGAATCTTCGAGGGTGCGGGAGCCTACGGTCCGACGATGGGCATCATCGGGACGGTGATGGGCCTGATCCACGTGCTCGGGAACCTGGCCGACCCCAGCTCTCTGGGCGGCGCCATCGCGGTCGCCTTCGTCGCCACCCTGTACGGGGTGTGGACGGCCAACCTCTTCTGGCTCCCCATGGGGGCCAAGCTCAAGCGTCGCAGCGAGGCCGAGATCCTCGTGCGCGAGATGATGATGACGGGCATCCTGTCGATCCAGGCGGGCGACAATCCCCAGATCGTGGAAGAGAAGCTCAAGAGCTTCCTGTCGCCCACCCTCCGCGCCACGCTGAAGCCCAAGGACGAGGCGGCATAAACCATGTCCGGAGGGGGTGGACGCAGGGGCCGGGGAGGCCACGGCGGCGGCGGGCACGGCAGTTCGGAGCGCTGGCTGATCAGCTATGCGGACTTCATCACGCTCCTGCTGGTGTTCTTCATCGTGCTGTACTCGATGTCCAAGATCGACCAGAACAAGTACGACGCGCTCAAGGCGGCTCTCGCCTCCTCGATGACGGTCGTGAACCTCAAGGGCGCTTCGGGGCAGAGCGATCCTTCCGTCCTGTCCGGGACGCAGGGGGTGCTGCCCGCCATGGACTCCCTCATCCAGCTCGAGCAGACCGAGTTCGAGAAGATGAAGGAAGACATCGAGCAGGTCGCCGAGGAAGAGGGGCTCGAAGGGGACATCGAGACGAAACTCGACCGGGAGGGGCTCACGGTCTCGATCTCCAATGCAGGCTTCTTCGAGCCGGGTGAGGCCCTCCTGCGCACCGAGATGATCGAATCTCTCGATCGGCTGGCGCGCATGTTCAAGGCGCAGGAGCACGATCTGCGGATCGAGGGCCACACGGACAACCTCCCGATCCGGACGGAACGGTATCCGTCCAACTGGGAGCTGTCAGCCTGTCGGGCCACCGCCATCGTCCGGTTCCTGATCGAACGTCACGGCTATGACCCGAGACGGTTATCGGCACTGGGCTTCGGGGAATACGATCCCAAGGTGGCCAACGACTCGGAAGCGCATCGCGCCCAGAATCGTCGCGTCGACATCGTGGTGTTGCGCCGGAATGCCCCCGGCGCCCGCGACATCTGAGTTCCAGGAGGCTCTTTCTCGCCATGGCCACCAACAAGAAAGGTGCAGGAGAGGCTGCCGCCCCGGGTGGCGGTGGGTTCAGCGTCAAGTGGTTGATCTCGGCCGTCGGGATGATGCTCCTCACGGGCCTGAGCACCTTCGTGGGCATCCGGGTCGGGATGCCGCGCCAGATCATCGTCGAAAAGCACATCATCACCGAGCAGGGCAAGCCGGTCGAGAACCATGCCAAGGCCGAGGAACACGAGGCTCCGCCGATGGAGCTTTACCCGGTCGGCGATTTCATCGTGAACCTATCGGATCCGGGTCGCCATTACCTCAAGACCTCGATCATGCTCCAGATGGAGGCCGAGGCCCCGCACGGCGAAGGGGACGGCAAGGAAGAGAAGAAGGAAGAAGGCGGTGGAGGCCACGGCGGCGGTGCGGCCAAGGCGGAAGACCCGACCATCGCGGTGAAGGCGGCCATGGCGCCTTACGAGCCCATCTACAAGGACGTGATCATCTCGACGCTGTCCAAGCAGACGATGGCCAGCCTGAAGGCGCCCGGCGGCAAGGACCTCGTCAAGTCGAAGTTGAAACTCGCGCTCAACCAGTCCATCACCCAGAGGAAGGTCATGGGGGTGTTTTTCACGGACTTCGTCATCCAGTAATCGCAGGAGGGCCTGAATGGCCGAGATCCTCTCGCAAGCCGAGATCGATGCCCTCCTGTCGGCCCTGTCGACGGGGGACATCGCCACCGAAAAACCTGCCGCTCCCGCCGCGCCGGCTCCCGTTCAGCCCGTCGGGGTTCCCGGTCCGATGGCCCCGATGGTCGCGGCCCCGATGCCCGGCTACTTCCAGCCCGTCGAGGAGCCCTCCACGCCGATCATCCGGCGCACCGTCAAGATCTACGACTTCAAGCGGCAGAACAAGTTCTCGAAGGACCACATCCGCACCCTCTCGATGATCCACGAGGGCTTCGGCCGCTTGCTCTCCACCGCCCTGTCGGGCCAGTTGCGGATGCTCGTGCAGGTCGAGGTCGTGTCCGTCGAGCAGTTGACCTTCGACGAATACTCGCGTTCGCTACCGTCCCCCACCATCCTGAACGTCTTCACGATGGAACCCCTGGTGGGAACCAGCCTCTTCGAGATCAACATCGATCTGACCTCGGCCATCCTCGATCGCCTTCTGGGCGGCCCGGGACGGGTCACCCGGATCCGGCGCGACCTCACGGACATCGAGCGGACGCTCATCGCCAACATCACCCAGCGCCTCCTGGGCTCCCTGACCGAGGCCTGGCAGAATGTGCTGACGTTCAGCCCCAAGGTCGAGACGATGGAGATGAACCCGCGGTTCGTCCAGATCGTACCCCCCTCGGATCCCGTCGTCCTGATCACCTTCGAGGCCAAGTTCGGCGAGAACACCGGCCCGCTCTCGCTCTGCATCCCGTACATCGTGCTCGAACCGGTCATGGGCAAGATCTCGGCTCAGGCGATGTTCGCCACGCAGAGGCAGAGCCAGTCGATCGAGTTCCGGAACAACCTGACGGGACAGGTCGGACAGACCGTCGTCCCGCTCCAGGTGGTGCTCGGCGAGACCACCGTCCGCGTATCCGACGTGCTATCCTTGGGTGTCGGCGATTTCCTTCCCGTGGAAACCCGTGTGGGTGAGGATCTGGCCATCCGGGTGGGAGACATGCTGAAGTTCCGCGGTCAGCCCGGCACCAACCGCAACAGGATGGCCGTGAAGATCACGCACGTCGTAGACGACGAAGCAGAGAGAAGAGCGGAATGAGCGATGGCCTGACGACTGAGCAAGTCCAGGCGATCGAGGAATTCGGAACCGTTGCCCTCGGTTCAGGTGCCACGACCCTCGCCATCCTGCTGAACAAGCAGGTTGCCATCAGCAACCCGACCTCGATGTTCGTGGCCCCGGTCGACATCGCCATGGCGCTCACGGAGCCCATGGTCCTCGTCGACGTCCCGAGCGTCTTCCGCGGCCAGTCGTTCATCCTGGGCTATGCCATCACGCAGATGGATACCACCATCATCACCGACCTGATGATGGGCGGAGATGGCCAGCCCCCCTCGGGCATCATCGACGATCTCCAGCTCTCGGCCATCGGCGAGGCCATCAACCAGATGATGGGAATGGCCGCCAACACCATCAACCAGACTTTCTCGAAAAAGATCGAGTTCAAGTCGCCCGACCCCATCGTCATCGACAATCCCGAAGACTTCACCATGGGTCCCGGATACCAGGGCGGCGACATCCTGGTCATCTCTTACACCATGACGGTCGAGGGGCTGCTGAACAGCACGCTGCTGCAGCTGGTCCCGATGGCGGCGATCAACATCCTCTTCGAGTTCGGATCGGCGCCTGCAGCCGCAGCGGTCGTCTCGCCGCCCCCCCCCGCTGCGCCACCTCCTCCGGCGGCACCTGCGGCCCCTCCGCCTCCACCGCCCCCCGCGGCGGCTCCGCCCCCTCCGCCACCTCCGCCCCCTCCGGTCGAGGCTCCAGCCGGTTACCCTCCTGC
>JBIIHZ010000335.1:0-3217 GCA_044235265.1 Candidatus Sericytochromatia bacterium | reverse complement strand
ACCAGCGGACGGCCTCCGGCGAATCGACGCGAACGTCGTCCCCCTGGCCGAGAAGGGCCGCACCTCGACCGAACAGATAGCCCGCGCTGAAGTAGAACTGGGTATTGTAGGCGAGCAGAAAGTCACCTTTCCAGTAATCTCGGCTGTTGGCCCGGATCGTGAGTTCCGCCAGGTTTCTCGGCAGCTGAGAGACGAGGCGCTTGTTGTAGTAGAGCGCCACGGTCTCGAGGCTCTCGGGGATGGCATAGAGATGGCCCTGATACCGGAGCGCTTCGAGAGCGAAGGGGCGGATCCGCCCGCGGGTCTCCTCGTCAAGGACGTCCTCGAGCGGAGCGATGACCTCGGACTGGGCCAGCTTGCCGATCCAGTCCGTGGCCCCGATGACGAGGTCGGGGCCACCGTTGGCCGCGGTCGAGCGAAGGTACTTGTCCTGGAGCTTGTCCGAGGGCACGGGCAACGACACGATGTCGAGGCCCGGATGCGACTCGCGATACCGGGCGATCGCCTGGCGCAAAGCGGACAGCTCCGCCCCGCCCCAGGGGTGCCAGATGACGAGGGAACGGGTCGATCGGGCCTCGGAACAACCCGAGAGCAGGGCGATTCCTGCAACGAGAAGGCCGCCGAGTGTCTGTCGTCGTGCCACGCGATCTCCTGATGGGGCCGAGTTGAGCCATGGGGGAAGGTTCATTATTTGGTATCACGCGTGCGAGCAGAGCGTCAATCACGCCACGATGCCCGCGCTGCCTGCTTTACACCGTACGCAAGCGACACGATTTGACAAGCAACACAATCCTGCAAGACCATAGACCATAACAACATCACACCAACCCCTCGCAACCGAGGTCGCACATGACGCCTCCCGTCCTGCCCAGAGAGCCCCTGAACGCGCCGGTCGGATGGCCGGCGATGCTGACCGTCCTGCTGAACTCCCTGATGGCCAGCCAGCAGCGCCTGGAGCAGATCGAGCGCCACGTCCTCGACAATCTCGGTCACGAGATGCGCACCCCCCTCACCATCATCCAGGGGCTCACCGAGATGCTGCTCGACGACCTGGGTTTCGGGGCTCGGGGGCGCGAAGCGCATGCCCCCGAGCTCGAAGAGATCCTCCGGGCCTGTCATCGCCTGCAGCGGATCACGGAGCGCGGAATCGGGCTGGCACGCCTCAAGCTGGGGCAGGTGGCCTGCCACCCCGAGATCATCCAGGTCGGGGAACTGCTCCGGGAGACGTTCACCGAGTTCGCGGAAGAGGCGGGAGAACACCGGATCTCGGTCTCGCTGGAGCACCCGGCAAGCAGCCGGGACGAGGTCGAGGCGGATGGCACGAGCCTCGAGATGGCCCTGCGCGCCCTTCACGAAAACGCGATCAAGTTCAACCGGCCAGGCGGAAGCGTGGAGTGGAGCATCCTGGGCGATGAACGACAGCTGGTACTGGAAGTCACGAACACGGGCGAAGTCATGACCCGCGAGCATCTCGAAAGCTGCCTCACGCCCTTCGCCCAGGGAGATGCCTCGCTCACGCGCCGCTTCGGGGGACTCGGCCTCGGGCTCCCCCTGGTTCGCGAGGTCGTCGATCTGCACGGGGGAAGGCTCGAGGTCTCCGTGCTCGGGGGCGAGCGCGGGACCCGGTTCCGGGTCACGCTGCCCCGGGTCTCCGTGGTATCGTGACGGCCATGCGCTACACCGAACTGACCCTGACCCTCCCCACCCTGGCCACCGAGGCCATCTCATGGGCCCTCCAGGAAGCCGGCGTGGCCGGGGTCGTCCTCGACCAGCGCTCGCCGGACCTGCCCGCCGAGGCGCCGGCGACGCTCCGGGCCTACCTGGCCGACCTGCCCGAGACGGTGACCGTCGAAGCGGCGCTCGAGGCAGCCCGGGTGGCCCTCGACCTGTTCGATCCGCATGCCACGATGCACGTGGAGACGCGCCCCGTCGAGGAAGAGGACTGGGCCAACAGCTGGCGCCGGTTCTGGCACGTGATGCGCATCGGTCGACGGCTCGTGGTGAAGCCGACCTGGGAAAGCCACGAGCCTGCCCCCGACGACCTCGTGATCACGCTCGATCCGCAGCAGGCCTTCGGCACGGGCACCCATGCCACCACCCAGCTGTGCATGCGGGCCCTCGAGGAGCTCGCCGAGCGCCAGCCCCTGGGAACGTGTCACGACATCGGGACCGGGTCCGGGATCCTCGCCATCACGGCCTGCCTCCTGGGAAGTGAGGGCGGCGAGGCCGTGGACATCGATCCCGTCGCCGTGCACGCCGCACGCGAGAACCTCGAGGCGAACGGCTTCGGCGACCGCGTCCGGTGTGCGACGGGGGGACCGGACCTCGTGTCCGAGCCCGCCGACACCGTGATCGCCAACATCCTCGCCGAGGTGATCATCGAGCTCGCCGGCGACCTCGCTCGCCTGACCCGACCCGGCGGAACCCTCGTCGCGTCGGGCATCCTGGGCCGCAAGGCCGAGGCCGTCACGGACGCCCTCACCCCCCTGGGATTCCGCCATCGCACGACCATGCCCGAGGGAGACTGGGTGGGCATGGTCTTCGACCGACTTTGACGCCGGGCAACCGACGTGATACGGTTCACAGCATGAAGTACCCAGTCATGCTGCGCCTCGGCGCGTTCGCCTGGATGCTCGCCGCCTCGTCGTTGCCCATCCAGCCCGCGCTCTCGGCCACCGTCCCCCCTCCGTCCACCCCGGTTCCCTCGGACGCCCGCCTCGAGCTCCCCGCTCCGCCATTTGCCTGGTATGACACCACGCACGGGCGCGCCAACACCTCGCGCATATGGATTGCCGGTCAGGCCGTCCTGGTCTTCGATGAAGACCAGGGTCCGGTTGCGAGTGCCGTGGCCAACCGCCTGTCCCGGTTCCGCGAAGACGGTAGCCTGGATCCTTCGGCCATCCGGGCCGTCAGGCGCGGTAACCGATGCGCGGTCCTGGTCGGCGACCAGGAACTCCTGGTGTTCGGGGAGCGCTTCGCCCGATGCCAGGGAACTCCTTCCATGCAACTGGCCGAGCATTACGTGACGCTGCTGCGCTCGGCTCTCACGGCTCCGGGCATCGCCCGGCGGCTCTCTCGTCCCCAGGCCGTGGCCGTGCGTCATGAGGCCCGTCCGGCACCATCCGTCGCCCGGCCCCACGTCGCTCCGCACCCCGTGCGCGACGAGGCCCCCGTGCCCGTCGTCGGGCGGACCGTCCACGACGAGGACCCTGCTCAG
>JBIIHZ010000334.1:0-3234 GCA_044235265.1 Candidatus Sericytochromatia bacterium | reverse complement strand
GGGAGTATTCGGGGACACGTCCGACCGCGATGCCGAGACGGCCTGCCGCCTCGAGATCCACGTTGTTGAAACCGGCACACCGCAACACGACGAGGCGAATGCCGAGATCGTGCAGGTGGCCGAGCACGTCGGCATCGACCGTGTCGTTGACGAAGGCGCACACCGCGACGGCCCCGGCGGCCGCAGCAACGGTATGACGGTCGAGACGGGTCTCCAGGTACCGCAGACGGTAGCGTCCGTCCACGTTAGCGGTGTCGAGGAAACGGCGATCGTGGGGGCGGGCGGAATAGACGATGATTTCCAAGCGAGAAGACCTCACGTTCCGGGCCCTGGCGGGATATCGCCACGAGGGGCTTTCAGGCGTCGAATCCGGATCATCGACCGGACGGGACACCGGATGCCGGATCATCGGGGTCGATGTCGAAAGCACGCAGGACTTTCCGTCCGGTGAGGGTCGAGCGCGCGACCGACTCGATGAGGACCCAGGCGATCGCCAGTCCGAACACCGCCTCCAGGATGGGTATCAGGATGCGCATGGCACGGTCCTCCGGAGGGGCAGGGCAGGCGGAGCGAGGGCGATCGCCCTCGCGGGACGAGGAGTGTCCCTCCGGATCCGGTAAACGTCTCGGGGCAAGCTGGACAGGGAAGTCCGGGATCCTGGCCCTCGACGGAAACCCGAATGAAGCAAGGCCCGCCGGGGTGTGCGTCCGGCGGGCCCTGCCGTCGAGAGGTGCTGCTCGCGACATGTTCAGTGTCGCGCACGGGGGGCGGTCCCGACCGTCACGGCGATCGCTCCCGCCGCGTGACGCACGTTTCGCCCGGTCGGACGGCTTCAATGCGTACGTAATCGAGACCTAACAAACATTTGATGTCAGTTCGGACCAGGCTCCCGGATAAACCTCATGCACAGGCTGAAACGGTGACATGGCGCGGGTTACAGCCACGGCCGATTCGATGAGGAATCCCGACATGAACTTCGGAAACGAGATCCGCTACTGGACCGGGCAAGCAAGCAACTGGCTCCAGAACGTGACCGGTCTCGGAAAGCCTGCCCCCAAGAGCAAGAATCAGGCAACAGCGAAGCCGACGCCCCCCCGGGATGCGAACCAGGCCCGGCCAGCAGGCCAGGGTTCCACCCTCTCTCTGGCGAACCGGCAGGCGGCGATCGCCCGGCATCAGCAGGTCCGCGAAAAAGCCCTGGCCAGGCAACAGCAGGATACCCATCCCTCTGGGCACAACACCCTGCAAGTCATTCTGATCGGGTTCTTCCAGGGCGCGAAGCAAAGGGTCAACCAGCTCGCAGACCAGGTCTACAAGGCCACAGCGCCACTTCCGGGCCGAAATACCCCTGCAGATCGGCTACCCGGCGAACTGGCACAGGGTTTTGGCGGATTCGCCAAGTCACTGGCTGGTGGATTGGCCGATTCGTTCACGTCCCTGATGACTCCTCACAAGACGCTCAACAACCTGGAGAATCTCGCATCCGTGGTTGATCCTTCGACCCGCTTGGCCCGTGAAATGCGATTCGCCGGACAGAACGGGGGGAGTATCGCCGATGCAAAAACATACGCCACCGATCCGGATCAGGCCATCAAAGACGCGCGCAAACTACTGGAAGGGACGGGAAACGGCCTGACCGAACCGCATCGCAAGGCCTGGAACGAAGATCGCAGGGTCGAGGCCGTGACGATGGCTGCAACCGATATTGGCAGCATGGTCCTCCCCCTGGGGACCACGGCCAAGTCATCCATCGCCGTGAGCGAGATGGTGCTTCCCGCGGTCGATGATGCCACGGCCAAGGCCTCGCGCCTGCTAAAGGCGGGGTCGGCGGTGAAAAAAGCGGTGGAAAATGTCTTGAATGCGGGGGATCTGGGTGCCAAGGCCTCTTCCGGACAGCCCGCTCCGGCGGTCGATCCGCAGGAGCAACCTCGGACGCGTGGGCGATGAACGGCGGCTGAGCGCTCGGTGGACCAGGCCCGGGTGGCCTCATGAGGAAGAGCCCGCCGGGGTGTGCGTCCGGCGGGCCCTGCCGTCGAGAGGTGCTGCTCGCGACATGGTCAGTGTCGCGCACCGGGGGCGATTCCGACCGTCACGGCGATCGCCCCGGGCATGTGACCCTCGTTTCGCCCGGTCGACCGGTCTCCGCGATGGCTCGCGCTCGGGTATGCAACAGACATCACGTTCCATCATGCGGAGGCCCGGATGCTCACCCCCTGGCTGATCGGTCTGGTCGCCTTCGAACACGCGGGCTTCTTCCTGCTGGAAGCCGCCCTCTGGCAGAAACCCGTTGGACGGCGCGTCTTCGGCACGACGCCCGACCAGGCAGCCCTGATGGCGCCCCTCGCGGCCAACCAGGGCCTGTACAACCTCTTCCTGGCGGCAGGCCTCGGCTGGGCGCTGCTGCCGCACCCGGGCCTGATGGGGCGGGAACTCGCGACCTTCTTCCTGGGATGCGTGGCAGTGGCGGCGGTTTTCGGGGGCTTCACCGTGAAGCGCTCCATCTGGTTGATCCAGGGCGGACCGGCCGTGCTGGCGCTGGGAGCGCTGGGGCTCGGTTGGTGACGACTGGCCGGGTCGGGGGGGCGGCCGCCCGATCCCCCCGGAGAGGTGACCCTCGTTACGCCCGGCTGGCTGCCCCGGAACGCGGCGTCACGGGACCGACCGGGCCTGAAAGATTCGTCAAACCTTAGTCGCCCGTTAAGTCAGGCCGCGGTCCAACCCCCGGATAGGGAAAGGGTCCCCCCCTTCCCGAGGTCCCCCCTATGGTCGTGACCGGCCCGTATCTGCAACGTGCCTCGAAGGCCCTCCTGCCCGCGCTCAGGCCGGCAAGTTCGCGTGGCGGGGCCGAGGGGTTACTCCGTGCCGCCTCGTCCCGGGACCGGCTGGCGCTGAGCCCGGTCGCGAAGGGTCTGACGCCAGGAACCCTCTCGCACGATCTCATCCGACGTCTGAACGCCCGGATCGAGCCCCTGGGTTCGTTTTCGGCCCCCGGAGCGCGTGAGGCCCGGGAGGCCTTCTACCGATCCATGTACGGGGACGCCGGCCTGCAGACGCGGGCCCAGGGTCTCCTCGACCGGTGGGTGACCGGCGGCCGTGACCAGCAGCAGATCCGGGAGGCCTTCACGGAGTTGGTCGCCCGGGGCGGACGAGCCGGAAACCCCACGGAGGAGACGGTCCGGGATCTGCTCGTGACGCGAAAACAGCGCTGGGAACGGCTGGCCGCACGGTTCGATG
>JBIIHZ010000333.1:0-3250 GCA_044235265.1 Candidatus Sericytochromatia bacterium | reverse complement strand
GCACGGGGCCAACCTCCTCGACCTGGTGGCACGTCTCGAAGCGACGCACGGGGCCCACCGGTACGATCGGATCGACCTTCACCTGACCGAGGCGGCCGTGAAAGACCGCGTGATGGAGCGACTGAAGACGTCGCCGCCCGGGGCGATCGCCGGGCAGACCGTCACGGGCGTCGAGACACTCGACGGCATCAAGTTCTCGTTCGATCACGGGGGCTGGCTCCTGGTCCGGGCCAGCGGGACCGAACCCTTGCTGCGCGTGTACGCGGAGGCACCCGCAGCCGAGCAGGTACGCGCGTTGCTGGCCGCAGGCAAAGCCTGGACGGAGGACGGATGGTGAAGCTGAGCATCGTGATCCCCGTCTACAACGAGCGACGGACCATTCGCGAACTGCTGGCCCGGGTCGAGGCCGTCCCCCTCGACAAGGAGATCATCATCGTCGACGATGGCTCGAAGGACGGCACCCGGGACTTCCTGGACCTCCTGCGCGAGCGCCCGGGATACGTGGTGGTCTTCCAGCCCCGGAACCAGGGCAAAGGAGCAGCGCTGCGCGAGGGGTTCCGGCACGCCTCCGGGGACTTCGTGATCGTCCAGGATGCCGACCTCGAGTACGACCCTGCCGAGTATCCGGTCCTCCTGGGGCCGCTCCTCGATGGCCGGGCGGACGTGGTGTACGGCTCGAGGTTCGCGGGAACGCCCCGTCGCGCCCTGCATTTCTGGCATGAGGTGGCAAACCGCCTGCTCACGCTCTGTTCGAACATGTTCACGAACATCAACCTCACCGACATGGAGACGTGCTACAAGGTCTTCCGCCGGGAGGTGATCCAGGCGATGCCCCTCCGGTCCGACCGGTTCGGGTTCGAGCCCGAGATCACGGTCAAGCTGGCCCGATGCGGCTACCGCATCTACGAGGTGCCCATCAGCTACTCGGGGCGCACCTTCGCCGAAGGCAAGAAGATCGGTCTCAAGGATGCCTTCGAGGCGCTCTGGGTGCTGGTCTACCAGTCCTGGTTCGATCGGACTGAACTCGTCCCCGTGCCCACCCCGAAGCCGGCGAAGTCCGAGGCGGGCCTCCATTCGAGCCTGCCAAACTTCCCGGGTACCGAACCGCTGGTGACGGCTTGAACGTACCGACCATCGCCGATACCGGCCGCGCGACGCTCGAGACCATCGAGGCGAACCTCGGCCGTTACAACACGTGGATGTTCGAGCAGATCCGTCCGGCGATCGGAAACCGGATCCTCGAGATCGGCTCGGGCATCGGCAACATGTCAGCGTTCATGACGGGAGCCGAGCGACTCGCACTGAGTGACGTCGATCCGAGGCACCTCGACGATCTGGCCTGCAAGTTCGGCGACAGCCCGGGAGTGACGATCTCGAACTGGGACCTGGGCCAGGATCCTCCCGAGCCGATCGCGAACGAGTCGTTCGATACCGTCGTCTGTCTCAACGTCCTCGAGCACATCGAAGACGATGTACGGGCCCTGCGTCGCATGCATGAACGTCTCGTTCCGGGGGGCCGGCTGGCCCTGCTCGTACCGGCCCATGCCTGGCTCTTCAACGACCTCGATCGCGGCGTGGGGCATTTCCGGCGCTACGCGCGCAGGCCGCTCATGAGCCTGGTCGAACGGTCGGGCTTCGCGGTGGAAACCTGTTTCCACTTCAACATGGTGGGGGCGATCGGCTGGCTCGGGAGTGGCACGATCCTGCGGCGCAAGACGCTGGGCGGGACGGAGCTCGGTCTCTTCGACCGGCTCGTCCCGATGCTCCGGCTGGAATCGCGCTTACCGCGCCCCTTCGGTATCTCCCTGATCGCCATCGCGCGCCGGATGTCCTGAAGGGGGCCCTCATCACTCCGGAGCCGACGAGGGGCTCCGGGTCTGGCCGGGATCCCCTCGTCGGTCAGTACCCGTTCCGCCCTTGGTTGAACGTGGGTACCGGTGTCCCGGAGGTAGATGGCATCTACTGACTGGCCTCGGTGACTTGCGGTTGCTCGACGACCTTGCTGTTCCGGTTGTAGTCTCGGACGAGCGCATCCCGGGCCGATTCGAAGTCCCACATGCCAAGGCTGATGAGGCTGCCCATCACCAGACCGAAGACGGCACCGTACGCCAAGGAATAGTTGGCCCCTCCACCGAAGACACCGCCCAGCAAGGCACCTCCGGCTGTCCCGAGTCCTGCCCCGAGGGCCGTGACAGGAACAGCTGCCGTGGCGCGATTGAACCCTTCGGACCAATCTCCCCGGACGAAATGAGTCAACCCCGATGCGGCCGGTATGCTCGCCCCCGAGGCCACCCAGAGGGGAAGCGACAGCGGTCCCAGGGCATAAGAGGCCAGCGCGCTGGCCGTGAATCCGACCGTGGGAAGGACCACGTGGCCCGCCATGTTGATCAGAGCCCAGAGTGCCACGTCCCCGTTCGACGGAGGCTTTGCCAGCGAGAGATTCGCGAGCGGCTTCGCAGGATCGACGACCGGAACGCGCGACTGTGCCGGAAGCTGGGATTCCAACTGCTCGCGGAGGGCCTTGATGCGATCGTGTTCGGCCTGCATCGCATCCGCTCGTGCCCAGACGTCGAGAGCACTCCTGACCTGGCCGGTCAGGAAGCCGATTCCCGCCCCGATGAGTGCCGTGCCGATGCGCCTGTCTTCCAGAGCTTCGCCCGTCAGATTCCCGGAAAAAGGAGGCTGCCCGCCCGCCTGGTAGCCAACCAGGGTGCCGAAGCCCGCCATGAGCCAGGTCATGAGAAGAGACTCGGTCCCGGCAGACAGCTGTCCGAGCGCCATGTAGCTGGGCAGCAACAGGAGCGAGTTACCGGCGGCATACACGGTGGCAAGCCCCCGGTAGTCCGCCGTGGTGTAGGAATAGGTCTTCTCCTGGGTGCCGACGAAATACGTCTGGGTGATGAGGCGAGAATTGAGATCTCCCGGCAAGGAGGAGCGAAGGAACAGACCACCGCAGAGCGGCAAGGCCAGTTGCATCGCGGCGAGAGTGGGGCCGCTGAACGGGGGGGCAGGGGGAACTTCGGGGAGGGCCACCACCTCGGCCCCGGTGGTCTCCGGTCCGGAGGTCGGGGGTGTCGACTCGGCCGTGGGAGGCGCTTCAGGCAGGCTCAGGACCTCACCCGGCACCAGGGAGCGGGACTCCACCTCGGCGAAGACCGCTGGCACGACGGACAGGTGCGCGGCGATCGCCAGGAGGCCGATGCGCAGGGCCGCACGATTCAAGACTGAACCTCGATTCTTCGGGCTTGAG